>DATJSR010000098.1:0-12576 GCA_035504015.1 Steroidobacteraceae bacterium | reverse complement strand
CACCACCCTCAACGGTTTCTTCGGCTCGAGAGTCACGATCGGCTCGCTCGGCTTCCTGCTCAACAACGAGATGGACGACTTCGCGGCCAAGGTGGGCGTGCCCAACATGTTCGGTCTCATCCAAGGTTCGGCCAACGCGGTTGCGCCCAACAAGCGCCCGCTCTCGACCATGACGCCGACGATCGTGGTCAAGGATGGCAAACCGTGGCTTCTGCTGGGCTCTCCCGGCGGCCCCACCATCATCACCACCGTGGCCAACATCCTGATCGGAGTCGTCGACTACGGGCTCGACATCCAAGAGGCGGTCGATGCGCCGCGCTTTCATCAGCAATGGCTGCCCGATCGCATCATGCTCGAGCGCGATCGCTTCTCGCCCGACACCGTGCATCTGCTCGAGAGCGAGGGCAACGCGCTCGCCTGGGGCGGCATCGGAGACGGCGAGTGCATCGAGATCGATGCGGCCACGGGCGAGCGCCTGGGCGCCAGCGACTTTCGCAACGAGACGGGTATGGCCGTCGGGTTCTGACGCCAAGCCCGCTCATTTACTCCGGGGAGAAGACCATGCAAAAGAAGTCCGCCGCACTTGCGGCACTGAGCCTGCTGTCGGCAAGCCTCGCGCTGGCCGGGGATATCACGCGCTACGCGCTGCCGGGGGGCAGCAAGTTCCCGATCGCCCGAGCGGTCGCGGTCCCGGCCGGCTATGAGCTCATCTTCCACAGCGGCTTCACGGCCGATCCCGCCGACCCGAAGGCTCAGCAAGGCTCGGCCGCCTATTGGGGAAACACCAAGACACAGACCCTCTCCGTGCTCCACAAAATCCAGGACTCCTTGAAAGGCACGGGAGCCACGCTCGCGGAGGTGGTCAAGATGAACGTCTTTCTGGTGGCGGATCCCTCCACGGGCCGCATGGACTTCAGCGGCTTCATGGCGGGCTACACGCAGTTCTTCGGCACCCCCGCACAGCCGAATCTGCCGGCACGCACGGCCGTGCAGGTTGCAGGTCTCGCCGCTCCGGGAGCGCTCGTGGAGATCGAGGTGGTGCTCGCCCACAAGAGCGCCCCCTGAGGGCAGGCGGCCACCCCAGGCTGGCCGCGCCTGCATGCGCAAAAGTCCCGGCGCATCAGCACTTTCCACGCTGCCGGGGCCAGTGCCCCCGTGCGAGGGTGCATCCCAGGCTCGGGGTGCGTGTGCCTGGCCTCGCGCGCTCATTTCCTAACAGTCCGCTGTCTAGTCAGACCCCGGCCGATCCGTAGGATGCCTGCGCGAGCCGATCGGAGGGTCTATCGATGTCATCGCGTCTTATCGCGCTGGGTCGCCGCTTGCGCGCGCGCGGCTGCAAGCCCGACACCGCGGCGGCCAGCCACGACCGCACGCCGCTGGCGGGGTTGCTGCTGATGCTGCTCGGTGCACTGCTGGCGCAGCGCGGGCTCGCGGCGGACGCACCCTCCACGAGTACCGTGCCCGGCGGCGTCGGTACCATCGTCGGCATCGTCAGGGATGCCAATCATCAGCCCCTCGCCGGGGCAACGGTCACGGCCGTGCGCGACGACGGCTCGGCCACGCGCGCCACGATCTCCGGCGCCGACGGCCTCTTCATGCTGCCGGACCTTCCCCCCGGCAACTGGTCGTTGAGCCTGCAGGCGGATGGCTACCTCGAGGCGGCGGTCTCCTCGCTGCTCGTGCAGGCGCGGCGCGCGACGCGCCATGACATTGTCATGAATGCCGCGGCGGCCCCCGGTGCGCCGGCGTCGCAGGTGAGTGCGAGCACCGCTGCCGCCCCAGGCTCGGGCAGCGCCGCGCCCGCCGCGGGCGCCCCCCCGACGAGCGTCCCGCCCACCGCGCCCGCCGCGCCCGCGGCGGCCCCGGCGCCGGCGGCCGCCGTGGCGAGCGCCAGCGAGTCGCAGCAAATTCCCCAGGCGCTCATGGCTCCCCCGCCGAGCACCGGTGTCGACAACTTCACGCCCTTCGCCTTCGGGGACTTCACCTGGCTCAACGGCTCACCGCGCAATCATGCGCCGGCCTTCGATACCCAGTTCTTCACCCCCGACATCCGGTTCGATGCCTATTACGTCAACGATTTCAATCATCCGGTCGATCACACCATCGACGGCTCGACCGAGGAGTTTCGCTCTGGCGAGGTGCAGCTCGAGCAGGTGAGCTTCGGCGGGGATTTCCACTGGGACAACGTACGGGCCCGCGTCCTCACCATGTACGGCCTGTTCGCAACCACCATTCCGCGCAACGATGCGAGCTCGGGCGAGATCGGTGGCGTCGGCCAATGGGACCTGCAGGACGCCTACCGCTACATCTCCGAGGCGAATGCCGGCTATCACTTCGATGTGAGTCACGGACTCAACATCGATGCCGGCATCTTCGCCTCCTATATCGGGCTGTTCAGCTTCTATAACTACGACAACTGGACGTACCAGCCCTCGTACGTCTCATCCAATACCCCATGGGTGTTCAACGGGCTGCGCATCCAGTGGTTTCCCACCAATACCCTGAAGATCGAGCCGTGGATCATCAACGGCTGGGCCTCCTACGCCAAATTCAATTCCCATCCGGGCGTCGGCGGGCAGATCCTGTGGATGCCGAACGAGAACTTCAAGCTGGTGCTCAACAACTACGGCATCGGCCAGGACAATCTTGCGAATACGCCCAACAATCCTCTGGCGAAGGCCACGCGCATTCATACGGACGACAGCATCGAGGTGAAGTACTACCAGAGCAGCGCGAACGGCATGGGGGTGTCGAAGGCGGCCTTCTCGCTCACGGCCGATGCGGGCTGCCAGTACGGCGGAACACTGCATTGCACGGGCGGGCCCAACAAGAGCGCCTTCCTCGGCTGGATGCTCTACGACCGCTACTGGTTCGATCACGATCTCTTCGCCGTCACCTTCGGCGGGGGCTCGATGACCAATCCCGGGCGCTATCTCACGTTGCTGCCGCCGATCGACGGCGCGACCGCCTCCACCGGCACGCCCTACTTCACGGAAAACCCGGGACAGCACCTGTATCAGTGGGACAGCACGATCAACTTCCAGTACATGCCCAAGGAGTGGATCACCTGGTGGACCGAGCTCGGATTCCGCCACTCGGACGTGCCCTACTTTGCAGGCCCGGGCGGCGTGACTCCGCCCGGCGGCAACAACGGCGCGCCGCAGGATTACGCCTGCAACTCCGGCGCCTCCGCCGGAACGTCGAACCTGCAGCAGGCGTACACGAATTGCGGCCCCGAGGGGGTCTGGTTTCCGGACCTCGTCAAGCGCGAGGCCATGTGGTCCTTCGGCGTGCTCGTGAAGTTCTAGGCGCGCGATTGCAGGTTCGTCCCGCGCCCCTGCCGCCCGCCTCTTACAAATAGGCGAGCAGCTCCGCGCTGCTCATCACGTGACAGTAGATCATGTTGATGACCTCGAGCTCGTGGCGATGCAGCGCCTCGGTGCCCGCGGCACAGCCGTCCTCGACGACGATGACGGAGAAGCTCTCATCGGCGAGGCTGCGCACGGTGGAGGAGACGCACTGGTCGGTGAAGATGCCGCAACAGATGACGTGCGAGATACCGAGGTTGTGCAGCATCAGCCGCAGGCTGGTGCCGGTGAGCGCGCTGTCGGTGGTCTTGGTGACGGTGATCTCATCGCCCTGCGGGGCGATGGCGGCAGGGATCTGCGATTGCCACTCATCCTTGGGCAGGAGCAGATTGTTCCAACCGGGCAGCCTCTGGCTGAGCGAGCGGTCGCGACCGTCGCGCGTCTGGCAGGCGATGCGGGCAAACAGCACCTGGTGCCGATGGCGCCGGAAGCGCACCAGCAGTCGCTCGATGGTGGGCAGCACGATACCTTGCATGCGCTCGTGGAAGGGCGTCCAGGCATCGTAGGCTGCGCAAGCTGCGGCATCCAGCGAGGCGCGCTCGGGGCGGGTGAGATACACGTTCTGCACGTCGATGACCAGCAGCGCAACCTTGCCGCGCTCGAGCAGCGGATCGGCGGGCTCGGGAGCGTCGCGGTAGTAGAAGGAGCGAAAGGCGCTCTTCCAGGGCTTATCGGGTGCTGCCATCGGTAGGGCGCGGCCTCTTCAGCGACAACCTGCGCCGAGCGACTCGACGTAGAGCGCCAGCTGCTCGATGTCGGTATCGCTGAGCGACTTGGCCACCGCAGTCATCAATGAGGCGAAGGTCCCCTGTCGACGGCCATCCCGATACGCCTTGAGGGCATTGACCACGTAGCCGGCGTTCTGGCCCCCGATCTTCGGATACTGGGGCACCACGCTCGAGCGCCCATCCCCACCGTGGCAGGTCGCACACTGCACGAATTTGCTGCGGCCCTGCGCCAGCGCCTGCCCGACGGCCTGCGCGCCCGGCTGCGCAAGCGCCACTCGGGGCACGAGCACCCAGAGCAGGGCGGCCGCCGGGAGGGCGCGCCATGCGGCTGCGAGCGCCGCTGCCTGGTCCACGCGCATCAGTAGCCTGCGCTCGCGCTCAATGCCAACACCTGCCCCGACGGAATCTGCCCGAGCGCGAGCAGGCGCTCGATCACCTGCCGCCGCCGTGCGCTCACATCGATGCGCTGTTTGCGCCATTGCCCGACCTCCGCCGCGGTATAGGGCTCGAAGGATGCCGGCAGCTGCGCGCGGCTGTAGGTGTAGAGGGCCCAGTTGAGAACGGCGGCGATCTCCTCATTCGAGCCCGGGTTCATGGCGATGTTGGGCAGCTCGATGAGATAGCGACGCCCCTCGGGAATGCGCACGAAATAGCCCATGCGGCCCGCGAGCGGGGGAATCTCCGCAACGGACACCCCCAGGTTGCCGTGACAACCCTGGCAATTCATCGCATAGAAGCGCGCGGCAGGCGACATCGGCCTCAAGCGCAGGCCTGCCTGCTGCGCGATCACATCCGGCACCGCGGTCGGCTCGCCCGCACGCGACTGTACCGCGACCAGGCACGCGAGAGCCGCGGCGAGCGCACCGAGGACGCGCTGGCGCGGCCCGCTCACTCCGCAAGACCTACCAGCCCGGCGCTCGAGCAGTGATAGACCATGCTCGTCGAGCCGAAGCACCAGACGATGTCGTTGTTGACCTGAGGCCGATACTCGGGCATGTCCCCCTCCTGCCCGAGGCACGAGCAGCGGCCGCAGGAGTCCTGTCCGCAGCAGTCGCGATAGGCGATGAGGTAAGTCTTGCCATCATCCGGATTGATGCACGAGCCCACCCAGGATGTCGGTGAGGGCGTGGTGCCCGGCGGGCAGGTGTTCGGGCCGCCGCCGCAGCACGCGCACAGGTATCCATCGCTCGAGCAGTAGCGCCAGTAGTTGCACTGGGTCGGATCCTTGGTCTGCGCCCGATTCGCGAATGCCGAGGCGAAGTGCCCCTGCGGCTTGGCCGGCTCATCGGCCCGTGCGCGCCGGGCAACCGGCAGCAACGGCAGCGCCGATGCCCCGACCAGCCAGGCGCCGCAGCGCTGCACGAAACTGCGCCGCGACGTGTGCTGCGCGGTACTGCGGCTGAGGGCCTCCACAGCACGATCGAAGGGCGTGCGCGACAGAAGCTTCACGATGGCTGGATCTCCCGAGGTCGCACCGGTTTGGCAGCCGCGAGATACGACTGGATGCTCTCGAAGCCCGTCTCGGCGGCGACGGCGAGGCTCTCGAGGTGCTCGCGGCTGTTGACGAGCCCCTTCGCGCGGATCGTGCCTGCGGCGTCGATGAGCACGGCGTAAGGGAGCTTGCCGATGCGATAGGCCATGCCGACCTGTGGCGCGATCACATACGTGAGCCGCTCGAGACCGAACTGCGCAACGAGCGCTCGCTGCGCCGGCAGATCCCCCTCGCCGATCAGTAGCACCTCGATGCGCTCGGCCTCGGCGAACGAGCGGGCGATGGGCAGCAGCTTCTTGCAGATCGGGCAGGTGGTGGAGATGAACAGCAGCAGCTGCGAGCGGGCACGCTCGCGCGTGCCGCCGATGGTGACAGGCTCGCCCGAGAGGCCCGTCCCGGAGATCGGCGGCGCGAGCTCCCCTACATCCGGCCCGTGATCGCTGGTCATGGCACCCATGGGCGCGATGCGCTCGTGCAGCAGCCCGATCTGACGCGCAAGCCCGAAGAGCAGCACCGCGAGGACCAGCGTGACGAGGAGCTGCACCCAGACGATGTAAGGCAACGCGGCTTGCATCAGCTGCGTCCCTGCCTGAGGGGAGCCCACGCGGTGCCTGCCACCGGATACAGCAGCGCAAGCGTTGCCACGGTGCCAACGGCCGCGACGACCTCGAGCATCGAGAGCGTGCGCCTGGGCGCGGCGGCGAGCAGCAGCAGGGCAAGCCCCGCGAGCAGCAGATTGCGCGCCACCATCCAGCCCGCGATCCCCTGCCCGGGGCGCGCCCCGGCGCAGCCGCAATCGAGCGCCGTGCGGCCTCGGCGGATATTGACGTGCATGGCGAGCGCAAAGCTCGCGAGCAGCAGCGCCGTGGCGAGCGCCCCCGCGGGACAGGTGCGCGGTACCAGCAATGCCAGCGCGCAGGCAAGCTCGATCAACGGCAGCGACAGCGCCACGGGTCGCACCAGCGATGCCGGCAGCAGGCGGTAATTGGCGATCATCTGCGGCCATTGCCCTGCCGCACGCAGCTGGTGCATGGCGGAGACTGCCAGCAGCAGCGCCAGCGACAGCGAGATGACGAGCGCCGGGTATGCATTCATGCTCAGTCGCCCCACACCGTGAGCAGCTGCGGCGAGAAGCCGAGCGGCGCCGTGCGGTACAGCAGCTTGCCGTCGCTCAAGTGATAGGCATCGATGCGATTGCTGTCATCGATCACGTAGAGCAGCGGATCATCGTCCTGCGATACCGCGATCGACTGGGCGGCCTCGGTCAGCGCGATGCGCTGCAGACGTCGGCCGCTGCGCACATCGAACTCCCAAACCTCGTGACCGGAGGACTTGTGCGTCCACTCCGCGCCCTGATGCATCAGCGCGTACAGCCGCTGGCGCGGTGAATGAAAATGGCTCACCTGCCAGCCGCCAGGCCGCCATCCCGCCTGCCGCTCGGCAGCACTGGCGAGCCACCAGGTGCGCCCCGGGACCGCCTCATCCGCAGCGAGGCTCACCGGCACGACCTCGCCGTGATAGGTGATGAGGTATAGCATCTGATGGTGCTTGTCCCACGCCGAATGCTCGAAGGCCGGATCGTTCCTGGCATCGAAGACCCCGGCGGCACGCTTGATGCTCGCCTTGGCGTTGTCATCGAAGCTTACCGTCGCCACCGATCCGTCCGCGCACAGCGTGGAGAAGCGATGCGCCGCCTGAGCGAATATCAGCCCGCAGCCCGGCACATCGATCGCGCCGACCGACTTGCGCGCCCTCAGATCGGTGACGGTGACGGCGGTCGCCGGCGCCAGATTGAACGTGAGCCCATAGTGCCCGTCGGGGGTCACATCGAGATTGTATTTCTTCGACACGATCAGCAAGCGCCCACCCGGCAGGGGAATATCGGCCTTGACCGCCAAGGTGCGCGCATCGCGTACGACTAGATAGTCGCTGCGCTTGCCGCGGGTGTGCTTCTCGAAGTACGTGTCCGCCGCATACAGCTCCGCGCCATCGGGGGACACGGCGAAGTTCGGCCAGTAGGCCTGGTAGAACATGCCCTCCAGATGCCCGCTCGTACCATCGAGGATGTAGGTGCGGGCCGCCTCGGCGGCCGGGAAGGCGGTGTCGAGCACGAACAGCCGCCGTGCGTTCGTCGGGGAGAGCTGCGCGGTGGTGTGCGGCTCGGCGAGCTGCAGCTGCGCGCCGGGGTCGAGATCGTTGCGCTGATGCGGCCAGGCAAGCGCCCCAGGCAAGAGCAGCAGCGCCGACAATGCCGGAAGGAGCCTTTTCACGGAAGGAGCTTTTTCACGGAAGGGGCCGTTGCATGATCGAGCTCGCGAAGCACACGGGCACGCTAATCGTCGCAGCTGCCGCGGTCAAATCCTCCCACAGCTCGCGATGAGCTGCGGCATCATAGCCGGCCATGAACGTACAAGCGCAAGCCTCGGCGTCCGCGCCGACTCAGGTGTCGCACCTGCGGCGCACACTCAGTTTCGGCGACCTGGTGATCTACGGGCTCGCGTACGTCTCGCCCTGTGCGCCCTTTCAGATCCTCGGCTTCGTGTGGGAGAAGTCCAACGGGCTCATCGCCCTCGCCTATCTGCTCGGCGGGGTGTGCATGTACTTCACCGCCCGCAGCTACGCGGTCATGACCGAGCGCGTACCGAGCGCCGGCTCGGTATACGGCTTCGCCCGGCATGCCCTCGGTCCGTTCACGGGCTTCATTGCCGGATGGATGATCCTGCTCGATTACCTGCTGATTCCCGGCTACATGTACGACGTGATCGCGGTGGCACTCGAGTCGCTCGTGCCCCACGTGGATCGGGCCGTGTGGATCGCCCTGCTGTGCGCGCTCACGCTCGCCGTCAACTGGTTCGGCCTCACCGTCACCTCACGCGTCAACCTCTTCGCCGTCTTCTCGCAGCTGGCGTTCATCGCGGTGCTGCTGTTCTTCGGCGTGCTGGCCCTGCATGCGGGCAAGGGCACCGGCGCGCTGACGGCGCGACCGATTTTCGCCGCGCCGCTGTTCGATGCGCACGGGCTCTTCGCCGCCACCTCCATCTGCGTCATGTCGTTTCTCGGATTCGATGCGGTGTCCACCCTCGCCGAGGAGGTCAAGAGCGATGACAAGCGCATGGTCGGCCGCGCCATCGTCGTGGTACTGATCCTGTCGGCCGGGCTCTTTACGCTCGTCGCCTGGGTACTCGGCAACCTGCTGAGCGGCCTCAAGATTCAGGATGCGGCCGCCGCGAGCTACGAGCTGATGCGCTGGGCGATCGGCCCCTGGGCATCGATCAGCCTTGCCTGGGCGACGGCCACCATCATCGGCTTCACCAACGTGCTGCCGATGCAGGTGGGCGTTGCGCGCATCCTCTTTGCCATGGGGCGGGATCGTCAGTTGCCGGCGGCCGTCTCCAGGGTGCACCCCAAGTACGGCACCCCGTACGTGGGCATGCTGGTGACGAGTGTCATCTCCTTCGCGGTCGCTGTCCTCATGCGCTATCGGGTCGATGATCTCGCCTCGCTGGTGAATTTCGGCGCCCTCAGCGGCTTTCTGCTGCTGCACGTGTCGGTGCTGGTGCTGTTCTGGCGACGCGGCCGCGAGCGCCGCTTCCTGTCGCACGTGGCCGTGCCGCTGATCGGCAGCGCCGTGGTCATTGCCGTGCTCACGGGAATGAGCGTGCTCGCCGTGGCCCTGGGTGTTGTGTGGCTCACCGTCGGATTGCTGTACGGAGTTGCGCTGCAGCGTCGGCGACGCACCGCGTTGCCCATCTGAGGGCTGCACAATCTTGGCGCGCAGCCCTGCACGCCACGCGATTTTTGCTCCACGATGGAGCGCATCCCCATCGACGTTCGGTGCAGCGGCCGACCATAGTCGATGCAATCTCCTGCGTACCACCGCGGGAATTCCGGCTCGCGCGTGGCGCTCGCGCCTTGCGGCCGCGGCGATGGTACGGTCCTTGCACCCCGATCCAGCCAAAAAACCAAGGGGTGGGTCTATTCGTGTCAGCGCCAAGAATCGCTCTGCTCTGCCTCGCCTCGCTCGCACTGCGCGGCCTCGTCGACGCGGCGCTCGCGGAGGAGCCCGACGCCCAGGCGACCGCGGCCGCCGCGGCGGCACCCGCTGCGCCCTCGGACACGAGCGGACTCGAGGAGGTGACGATCACTGCACAGAAATACACCTCGACGATTCAGAACACGCCCATCAGCATCTCCGCGGTGACCGGCGATCAGCTGACCGCCGCCGGCATTACCTCGGTCGAGGAGCTGGCGCACGATCTGCCGGGTCTGTCGATGCGCTCGGCCGGCCCCGGCCAGACGGAGTACGAGGCCCGAGGTCTTGCCTCGAGTGGCGGCGCGGCGCCGACCGTCGGCTTCTACCTCGACGAGATTCCGCTGTCCCCGCCGGCGCTCGCCCAGGTCGGCAAGGTCGTCATCGATCCCGACCTGTACGACGTGAGCCGCATCGAGGTGCTGCGCGGCCCGCAGGGCACGCTCTACGGCTCCGGATCGATGGGTGGCACCATCCGCATCATCACCAACGAACCCGACCCGAGCGCCTTTGCGGCGACCGCCCAGGCCACTCTTTCGGGCACCGTCGGTGGCGGCCCCAACGGGGGCGCGCAGTTCATGGTCAACGTGCCATTGGCGGACACGCTCGCCGTGCGCGTGGTGTTCGGCGACACCTACCGCAGCGGATGGATCCCGCGGATCGTAGTGGCGCCGGATGAGGTGGGCGGTGTAGCGGTACCCGCGCCCAGCGTGCTGACCCAGCCGATTCAATCCGTCGACAGCGACAGCAACGACGAGCAGCTCTACGGTGGACGCGCCACGCTGCTGTGGAAGCCGAGCGAGGCCTTCAGCGCCAATCTGATGGTGCTGTATCAGCACATGTACATGGGCGGCTACGACCTCTTCGACAGCCCTCCGGGCCCCGACTACCTGGGCCACTACGAGTACTTCCCGGTGAGCGAGCCGATCACGGACAACGTGCGTATCGTGAGCCTCACCCTCAACGCCGATTTCGGCTTCGCCGACTTCACCAGCGCCACCGCCTTCTGGGACCGGCGCGAGACGCAGGACGAGGACGCCTCCGCATCGATCTTTCTCGCCAATGGAGGCGCCGGCACCTACACATCGGGAAACGGCCCGCCGTTCGTTCCGATCCCTTACTACGAGATCGATCCCTCGCATCAGTTCAGCCAGGAGTTCCGCCTCACATCCCGCGGGGATGACCGTCTGCATTGGGTCACGGGCGTGTTCGCGAGCGGCCTGCGCTCGACCTGGATCGAGGAGAGCAACAGCCCGCAGAACACCTTTGCGCCGGGCGGCGTCTACTACGATTCGGTCAATCCGTACACCATGCGTCAGCTCGCGATCTTCGCCGACGGCACCTACAAGATCACCAACCAATGGACCTTCTCGACGGGGCTGCGCTGGTATCGCTATCAGAGCCAGCAGATCGAGAACGAGTGGGGCTACGATGCGCCCAACATCGCTCCGGTCGCCGTCGCGGATCGGCCGATCACCAAGGACTCCGATCGCGGCTTCAACCCGCGCTTCAACCTCTCGTATGCGCCGACCGAGGATCTCACCACGTATGTCTCGGCGAGCAAGGGCTTTCGGCCCGGCGGCGCAAACCAGGTGTTCCCGCCGCCCGACGAGCCGCCCCACTGCTCACCGGCGCCGCTCAAGTTCGATCCGGACACGGTATGGGACTACGAGCTCGGCGAAAAGGCACGCCTGAACGGCGGCTGGCTCACGATCAACAGCGATGTGTTCTACATCAAGTGGAACAACATCCAGCAGGCACCGCTGCTGCCCTGCGGCTATGAGTACGACACCAACGTCGGCAACGGACGCTCCTTCGGCCCTGAGTTCGAGTTGACCGCGAAGCTGAGCGAGCAGTGGCAAACCAACTTCTCTGCCACGTATACCGACTCCAAGATCACCAATCCGAACGAGGCCTACATCAGCTATCTCACCTCGCCCGCCGCCAGCACGCCGAGCGGGGTCCCCTGGTGCGATTCGGCCGTGCACTGCACCGCGCCGATCCTCAACATTCCGAAGGAGACGGCGAGCTTCGCCTTGGTATACACCCGGCCGCTCGGGCCCTACACGCTGATGGCAAGGCTCTCGGACTCATTCGTGGGTCCGCAGTACGATGAGTCCTTCTACTTCGGCATCCGGCTGCCGGGCTACAACCTGGCGAACGCACGCGCGAGCCTGGTGCGCGACAACTGGTCCGTGGACCTGTTCATCAACAATCTCACCAACAAGATCGCGGAGATCACTGCCAACAACACCAGCTTCCAGTTCAACAGTCCCACCCTGGTGCGCTACTCGATGGCGCAGCCGCTCACGATCGGCACGCAGCTCAACTATCGCTTCTGAGCACTCACCACATCATGAAGGGCGCCACCGCCTCGGCAGGCACCATGCCCCGTGCCACATCGGCGAGCGCCCGATCGAGAATGTCGATGCCCTCGGCGATCTCCTCCTCCGTGAGCGTGAGTGGCGGGGTGATCTCCAGAACGTTGCCGCACAGCCCGACGTAGAAGCACACGGCTCCGAGCTGCCAGGCACGATAGACGACGCGCGCGGTGGTGCTGACCGGCACGGGGGTACGCGTATCGCGGTCGGCGACCAGCTCCACCCCGATCGCGAGACCCCGCCCGCGCACCTCCCCGATCATCTCGTGGCGCCTCTGCAGCGAGCGCAGCTGCGCGGCGAGGCGCGCGCCGAGGCTGGCGGCGCGTACAATCAGCCCCTCCGTCGCAAGCGTTGCCAGAACCGCTCGCCCCGCGGCAGTCGCCACCGGCGCGCCGGCGGTCGTCTGCAGCGCGAAAGCCGGGGCATGATCCATGATGGCCTGCGGTCCGATGAGCGCCGACAAGGGCAGCCCTCCTCCGAGTGCCTTGCCGAACACCACGAGGTCGGGCTCGAGCGCCTCGTGCTCGAAGCCGTGCATGCGCCCCGTGCGGCCGAGACCCACCTTGACCTCATCCAC
>DATJSR010000097.1:0-16300 GCA_035504015.1 Steroidobacteraceae bacterium | reverse complement strand
GCGACCGGACCGTGCCGCTCGAGCAGCGTCGCCGTGCACACGGGCACGAACCAGTCGTCCATCAGCTTCTGCGCGTGCAGCTGCGGCCACGGGCCGCTGCCGAAGCGAATGGCGAGCTGCACATCGGAGTTCACGAAATCGACGGGGGTGACCGAGGTATGAATGCGCAGGTCGACCTGCGGATGGCGGCGCTCGAAATCCGGTAACCGAGGAAGCAGCCACAGCTGCAGGAACGAGGACAGCATGCTCACCGTGAGCGCTCCGGAGCGGCGCTCGCGGCGCGCCTCATCGACCGCACGCTCGAGCTCGGCAAGCGCGCCCTGAACTCTGGGCAGCAGTCGTGCGGCCTCGGCGGTGAGCTGGATCTGGCGGCCGCTGCGCACGAAGAGCGGGAGGCGCAGATACTCCTCGAGCGAGCGGATCTGCATGCTCACCGCGGCGGTGCTGACGCCAAGTGCGTGCGCGGCACGCGAAAAGGACAGCTCTTGCGCTGCGGCGACGAAGACACGCAGGCTCGCGAGCGGCAAGCGCCGGAGGCCTTCCTCACGAGGTATCCGCGATCGCCGCCGCGGCGCTGCCATGCTGAGAACTCCGCCAGGGAGGCGCCGATGGTGCAGGCTCCGCGTCGCAGCATCAAGTCGGGATGGGCAAAAACGACGGCGCCGCCCGCGGTATTTGCGAGCAGCGCCGCCAATAACCGATCGCGCCTAACGCAAGGCCGCGATCGTTGGGAGGAGGTTGCCGCGCGTGCGTTCGTGGTAGGCCGTGAGCGCCGGCCGACCGACCTTCTGCACGGCATCCCCGAGGGCGTTGCGGGTGCAGAGTCGAAACGCGTGCAGCAGCAGCGGATCACCGTCGTAGCGGCTGCAGACGGCCCGCGCCGCGCGCTGCAAGCGCCCATACAGCGTGGTGACGCCCGAGGCGGTATCGAGGTCGAGATCGTCATAGGAGACGGTGACGCTGATCTCATCGGTCGCATCGTGCGCGCGCGCCAGGG
This sequence comes from Steroidobacteraceae bacterium, assembly GCA_035504015.1. Classification (GTDB taxonomy): domain Bacteria; phylum Pseudomonadota; class Gammaproteobacteria; order Steroidobacterales; family Steroidobacteraceae; genus JASHUC01. The sequence continues at coordinate 15,303 of DATJSR010000097.1, read as the reverse complement.
GCATGGCGAGGACGCCTGCGGTGATCAGCAGTGCCGCACCGAGCCGTGCGAGCACGGAGCGGTTGGCGGTCAGTACGGCGTGAGTTCTCATGGGCTTCTCCTTGGGTTTTGCAGGTGCGCCCATGGTCGCCAACTGCGCCATGCTTGAGTTTCGATGTGCTGAGGTGCGGTTAAGCGGCGCTGAACGATGGACGGCAGCGCTCCATGGCGAGCCTTTGCAGCGGATGGATGGTGCGCTCGGGGCCCATCGGCTTAAGATGCCTCAGATCTTTGCGACGCGGGTTGCAGCGTGATTCCGGTCATCGAGGCAGAGCCACTCTTCGGCGCCGATGCGCACGCACGAGCGGCGACGGATCGCGCGCTGCTCGCGGCCGCGCGCGAGGTGGGCTTCCTCTGTATCCGCGGGTTGCCGGCGGATGTGCCGCTCGGGCCCGCGACGCGTGCCGCGCTCCTTGGCATCTTCGATCTGAGCGATGCGGCCAAGCAGCGTCTGTATCGGCGCAAGTTCGCACCCGGGAACCGCAACGTCTATCGCGGCTACTTTCCGCTGCAACCGGGCAACCTCACCTGGAAGGAAGGCATCGATATCGGCGGCGATCTGGCCCATGGGCCGCAGCTCACCGCGGCAGGAGATCCGCTGCGCGAGGCGAGTCCCCTGCCGCACGAGTCGGAACTGCCTGGCTGGCGTGCGGCGGTGAGCGCGTACTACCTGGCGATGGAGCGAGTGGCTGCGAGCCTCATGGGCTCCCTGGCACGGGGCCTGGGCCTGCCGGCATCCTATTTCGATGCTGCTTTCCATCACGGCCTCTCCACCTTGCGGCTCATTCGGTATCCGCCACGCAGTGCTGCCGAGCTCGACCGCGTGCGCGATCCGGCGCTATGGGTCGAGGCGGAGCGGCAGCCGCGCTATCTGGTCGGTGCACCGCATACGGACTCGGGCTTCGTGACACTGCTCGCGCAGGATGGCGTTGCGGGGCTGCAGGCGCGTGCCCGCAACGGGCAGTGGACCGACGTGCCGCCCCTCGAGGGCACACTCGTGGTGAATTTCGGCCAGGTGCTCGAGCACTGGTCGGCAGCCCGCATCCGCGCCACCGAGCACCGGGTACTGGGCACGGGTGTCGAGCGCTGCTCGATCCCGTTCTTCTATGAGGCACGCGCAGATGCCACTATTGCGCCGCTGCCGATCGATCCGCCCGAGCGCTTCACGCCATTTGAGTACGGGGATTTCCTGTGGCAGCGGATCACGAGCTTCGTCGAGTTCCGCGGCATGGAGGCCGAGCGCGTGCCCCGGCAGCGAGCGTGATAGATGCCGGGCGCCCGCCCGAGATCGAGAAGCCCGATCACACCGCGGTGCGTGCGGCACTCTGGCGGGCGCTGCACGTCGAGCTCGATGCGGCGCCTCACATCCTCGACGACCGTGTCGGCTTGCAGCTCATCGCCCCGCAGGATGACTGGCGCAGCCGCTCGGATATGCATCCCCAGGGCACCCGCGGCTACCGCGCGGCGATCGTGGCCCGGGGCCGCCTCATCGAGGACCGGCTGGCCGAGGAGGCCGCACGCGGCGTCGATCAGTACGTCATTCTCGGCGCCGGACTCGATACCTTCGCGCAGCGACGGCCCGAGACCCTTGCGCAGCTGAGGATCTTCGAGGTCGACAGGCCGGCTGCCCAGCAATGGAAGCGGCGGCAGCTGCTCGGGCTGGGCTTCGGAGTTCCCCCGGGGCTCGAGCTCGTCGGTGTCGATTTCGAGGCGCGGGCAGATACGTGGCGGGCGCTCGCCGCGGCGGGCTTCGATGCCAGTCGTCCGGCGGTGGTAGCAGCCGCCGGTCTTTCCATGTACCTGACGCAGCAAGCAATCGCCTGCCTGCTTCGGGACATCGCACGACTGGCGCGCGGCTCGACGCTGCTCATGAGCTTCCTGCTGCCCCTCGAGCTGCTCGAGCCCGAAGAGCGCCCGCGGCATGAGGCGGTGTACGCCTCGGCGCGTGCGGCGGGTACGCCGTTCATCAGTTTCTTTCGGCCCGAGCAGCTACTGGCACTTGCAGCGCAGGCGGGCTTGCAACAGTTGCGTCACGTCTCGGGCGCCGATCTCACGCAGCGCTATTTCCGCGGACGCGCCGATGGCCTGCGCCCGGCGATTGGCGAGGACTTGCTGGTCGCGGTCGTTTGAGTCGGCAGGCCGGCGGACTTGCCAGCCGCCGACGAGGCATCAAATGCCGGCGATATCGCGCATCTGCGTGGCCCTGCGGTGTGCGATCTCCTGCACGTAGATCGGCGAGCGGTACAGGTTCGGGCTGCGAGTCATCTCCGGGGGCAGCGGCTTGAACGGCACCATCGACTCGAGCAGCGCGTTGCAGCGCGCCTCCACCCCGAGCCGGTACTCGGGCTCGGCGACGATGTACAGATCGTTGTGCAGAATGCCATCGAGCACGAAACGCGCCGCCACCACCGGATCCATCGGACGCCGTGCTGCCGGTCCACCCGCGCTCTGCATCGGCAGGCGCGGCCGCGGTCCACCGGGTGGCCGCGGCGGTGCGCCCGGAGCCGCCGCCGGCGGTCCCTCGTTGTGCAGCGATGCCGGGCGATAGCTCTCGCTGCGGCCGATGTTGGTGGCGGTGAGGCCGGGAACGAAGGCGGAGGTGCCGATGTTGGTGTTGCGCAGCTCGAGCCGCAATTCCTCCATGAGACCCACGGCGGCGATCTTGGAGACGGTGTAAATGCCAGCACCGCTGCCGGGCAGTATGCCGCTGGTCGAGGTGGTGGTGACGATCTGCGACCCTTCTTTGCCTGCGAGCATGCGCGGCACGTAGGTATGGATGCCGTAGACCGGTCCCCAGAGGTTCACCCCGAAGCCCCACTCCCAGTCTTTGTAGGTGCCCGTGCTCACGGGCGCCTGCAGGCCCACGCCCGCATTGTTCACGAGCACGTGCAGCTTGCCGAACCTCTTCTCGATCGCATCGGCCGTGCGCTCCCACGCATCGCGATCCATCACGTCGTGCTTGATCGAGAAGATGCGCGGGTCCTCGGCCGGAAACTGCTTGAGCGCATCGCCGATGTGCTGCTCATCGAGATAGCCGATCACGACCTTCATCCCGGCTTCGTGGAACACGCGCGCGATACCGAGGCCGATGCCGCTCGCACCCCCGGTGACGTAGGCGACTTTGTCCTTCACATCGGTGATGGGTGGCGCCTGCGAAACGCCCATGTCGGGTGCATCGGCCGCCGCTGCTTCGGGTGCCGCGACTGCGCCAAAGAGCCCGGTGGCCCCGGCCGCTGCAATGCCGCCGAGAATCTGTCGCCGGTCCAGTGTCTGCTCGTCCATCGTCGTCCCCCTTGCCGCGGTGCGGCCCACGCGCATCATAGGCGAGCCGGGCTCGCAGGCGCGAGCCTGGTGGCTGGCGGCGCCGAGCGCGCGTGATGCTGAGCGTTGCGCCCCCGCGGGTGCGGATCGCTAGGTCTTCTGGGCGCGGGCGCGCTCGCAGCGCTTGCGATCCCGCTCGATGGCATAGACGGTCTTGCCCACGAGCATGCGCCCGACCGCGATGCGCGCGGCTGGCGCGTTCACATCGCTCGGCAGGGATGCCACGATCGCCTCGCCCCGGGCCTGAATCTCCGGGGCGAACTCCGGCGTGGTGAGGATGTACATGTCGTTGTCGCGCATTCCGGCAAGCACGCGCTGACCTGCCTCGAGGGCAGCCATCCCCGGCGGCGGCCCGCGCATCGCCTGCATCTGCTTGCGCATGCCCTCGAGCATCTTGGGGTCGGGCTTGAAGCCGCTGTCGGCGAGATTGCTCGGACGATTGCGGTTGGAGGTGCCGATGTTGGTGTTGACCAGACCGGGACAGAACACCGACACGCCGATGTTGCTGTCGAGGAGCTCGTTGCGCAGCGCCTCCATCATGCCGACCACCGCGAACTTGGAGGCGCTGTAAACGCCCGCACCGCCGTGCGCGATGATCCCGGCGAGCGAGGAGGTGGCCACCACCTGGCCGCCTTCCCCGTGCGCGCGGATGCGTGGCAGCAGGCAATGCACGGCATTGAAAACGCCGCCGACATTGACACCCATGCCCCAGTCCCAATCGTCATAGGTGGCACTGCTCAGACCGCCGATGAGAGCGACGCCTGCGTTGGCGACCAGCACGTGCACTTTGCCGAAAACCTGGACGGCCTCATCGGCTGCACGCTGCATGGCCGCGCGGTCGGTGACATCGAGGCCGATGGCGTGCACGCGATCGTGGGCGCCGGAGAGGTACTTCATCGCCTCATCGAGGTGCGCCTGCGTTCGATAGGTGATGACGACCTTCATGCCGGCATCGGTGAAGGCACGTGCCACGCCCAGTCCGATGCCACTGTCACCGCCGGTGATGAAGGCGACCTTGCCGGCCACCTGGCGCATGGGCGTTGGGACCTGCGGGCACGCGGGGGTCGCTGCCTCCGCGGCTGCGGCGCCAGCGGGCCGGGCGAGCACGGCCGTGGTGCCGGCCACGGCCATGAGCGCGGAGCGCTCGAGAAAGCGTCGCCGGGAGCAACCCGACGCGCTCAATGTGCTGGACGGTGGACGCTTGCGCTCGCGCTTGGCCACGTGAATCTCCGGCGCAGGGTGTGCACGGCTGGGTTAGCCTTGTGCATCATGAGAGTGGTTACCTACAACGTCAACGGTATCGGCGCGCGGCTGCAGAGCCTGCTGCGCTGGCTGGCGGAGACCACCCCCGATGTGGTGTGTCTGCAGGAGCTCAAGGCGCCGCAGGAGAAATTTCCGGAAGCCGCCGTGCGCGATGCCGGCTACGGCGTCATCTGGCACGGGCAGAAGAGCTGGAATGGCGTGGCGATTCTCGCGCGCGGCGAGGAGCCGCGCGAGGTGCGTCGCGCGCTGCCCGGCGATCCGGAGGACCAGCACAGCCGCTACATCGAGGCGCGGGTGCGCGATGTGCTGGTGGGCTGCCTCTATCTACCGAACGGCAATCCCGCGCCGGGGCCCAAGTTCGACTATAAGCTCAAGTGGCTCGAGCGCTTGATTCAGCACGCTGCGCAGCTCATCACCGACTCCGCGGCCGTGATCCTTGCCGGGGACTACAACGTCATCCCCACCGAGAGGGACGTTTACAAGCCCGAGCGCTGGGTGGACGATGCGTTGTTTCGCGTCGAGACACGCGCCGCGTTCGCGCGGCTCATGGCGCAGGGCTGGACCGATGCGATCCGGGCGCTGCACCCGCAGGAGCAGATCTATACGTTCTGGGACTACTTTCGCAACGCCTATGCACGCGATGCCGGGCTGCGCATCGATCACCTGCTGCTGAATGCCGTGGCGGCGCGCCGGCTCACCGCCGCGAGCGTCGATCGAACGGTGCGCGGTTGGGAGCGGGCGAGCGATCACGCGCCCACGTGGGTGGAGCTGCGCAGGGCGTGAGCCGCAGCGCTAATCGAGGATGCGCGAGCGCCAGGTGCTGCGGTTGAGCAGGCCCGTGATGCCCAGCACGATGAGATAGATCGCGACGATCAGATTGAGCAGCTGCGGCATGAGCAGAATCAGAATGCCGGCAATGAGCGCCAGCAACGGGCCAATCGACACGTGAATGTTCATGCTAACCCTCCGCCATCCACACCGCGAGCGGCGCGGCGTGGGGAGGGAACGCCCCAGAAGCGAGGCAGTTCCGTGGTTCAGCCGGCGGCGGCACGAACCAGGAGCACCGGCGCGCTGCTGTGGCGAACCACGTACTCGGCATCGCTGCCCATGACGATGCGACGCACGCCGCCGCGGCCGTGGGTGCCGCAGACGATGAGCGCGGCCTTCCAGGAGCTTGCCTCCTCGATCAGGCACTGGCCAACGCTGCTGCCCGGTGCTTCGAGCAGCCGGCCCTCCGCCTGCACGCCTGCCGTGCGTGCCGTGGCGAGTGCCTCCTGCAGGATCGATTCCCCGTGGCTGCGCAGCTGGTCCATGATCTCCTGCAGCATCGAGCCGTCTACGTCCATGGTGACCCAGGGCATCTTGTTGACCACGTGCACGATTCGCAGCTGGGTGCCCAGCGCCTTCGCGAGCCGCAGCGCCTCACCGAGACCGCGTTTGCCGGTATCGCTGCCATCGACGCCCACCAGAATATGTTCGTACATCGCCAGGCTCCCGATTCTGTCCCCCGCACGGGATGAATATTTACACCTGGGTCGAGCGCGACGAAATAGGCAAATGCCGCAGCAGTGCGCACGGCGCCCGGCTTAGATGGGGCCGCTGCTCGATGGCATGCGCCTCGTGGGTTTCGACCTCGATGGCACGCTCATCGATTCGGCGCCGGATCTCGCCGCGGCACTGAATCGGCTGCTCGAGAGCCGCGGGCGCTCGCCGCTCCCGCTCGAGCGGGTGCGCGCGCTCATCGGTGATGGGATGGAGCAGCTCGTGAGCCGTGCGCTCGACGAGAGCGCCGCGCCGGGCGCGCTCGAGGGCGCGGCAGCGGTCGCGCCGCTCGCGCCCGCGCAAGCGGAGTTTCGCGATCTCTACCGCGGGCGGCTCTTCAATCACAGCCGTGTCTACCCGGGGGTGCGGGAGGCGCTCGCGCAACTGGCCCGCGGCGGTTGGCGATGCTGCTGCATCACCAACAAGGAGAGCTCGCTCGCCGAGGCGCTGCTGCAGGCGGCGGGGCTCGATCGATGGCTCGAATTCTGCCTCGGACCGCAGCTGCCGCAGGAGCGCAAGCCCGCCCCCGATCTGCTGCACAAAGGGGCGGTGCGGGCCGGCGTATCAGTGCGCGAGCTGCTCTACGTCGGGGACTCGCGCAACGATCTGCTGGCGGCGCGCGCGGCCGGGTGCCGCATCGGCCTCGTCACCTATGGCTATCGCCAAGGCATCGAGCTCGCCGAGCTGCACCCGGATGCGCTCATCGACGATCTGCGCGAGCTGCTCGCTCAGCGTGCCCAGTGACCGCGCTCCAGGCGCCAACCGCCGCGCTCGTGCACCCAATGATGACCGACCCAGTGAAAACCAGGACGCGGTGCGACCCAGCGGCCCGGCACCCAGACATGACGGCCGCCCACCCAGTCCCAGTACCCATCGGTCCAGATCCAACCGGGATACGGTACGGCAGGGCGCACTTCGACGATCGGTGCCGGCGGGGCCACCTCGATGAAGACGGCGGCCGAGGCGGCCATGGGCGCGGCGAGGGCAATGCCCAGCACCAGGGCAGCAGCAGCGGAACGCAACTTGAGCATGGGTCACCTCCTGGGGCGAAGCGAGGATCGCTTCGGATGAGAGAACGTCACAGCGCCATGCGCGGTGTACAGGGGCGACTTTCTCAATCCATCGTGCGCAGATCCACGACGTAGTACTCGGTGTCTCCGAAGCAGGAGCTCGGAAGCCACTTGTGCTGCTCATAGTGCAGAACCACCCGGTGCCCGAGGGATGCGTTGATGCGGGCGGCGACGGGGGCGGAGGGCACGGTGAAATAGAACTTCTCGGCCAGCGTTCCGGGCAATGTCACCATGGCCATCTCGCCCTCCCAGGTCTTGCAGACCCAGCCCTTGCGCGAGAACTTCTGAACATAACCGGCGCGATCACCGGTCGCATACGACCAGTGCAGCGCGAGGTAGCTGAAGCCGCTCACCCCGAGCAGCGCCACCAGCACGATGAGCAGCAGCCACTTCGCCATGAGACCTCCCCGCGATCGACTTGAGTCTAGCAGCTCCGCCTCGGCTGTAGAGCGTTACATGTAATGCTTGACGTCCGTGACATGTAACGTTTATAGTAATCTCAAGCGCGTTACATGTAACGCAACGGGTCGTAAGCCTCAGAAGTGACACGCGACAGCAACCGCAAGCGGCAACAGAGTCGGCGCCAGCGACTGCGAGCCGAAGGGCTCGTGATGCGTGAGGTCTGGATCCTGCCCCAGCACGCACCGGTGCTACTCAAAGTCGAGCGATTGCTGCGCAAGCCCAACGCCCATGCACTCATCCACGCTCTGAAAGGGGTTAGCGCCACCATGTCCACGACTCTGGTCAGTACGCACTCCCTGTTACCGGCCCTGCAGTCGAGCGAGCTTGCCACCTCCGGCCGCTACAGCTTCTCCCTCATCGAGGGGCTCGAGCCGGTCATCCAGGCCATCGCGCACGACTATGGCGATGTACACGTGTACATGGCGGTGACCGGGGAGATCGCGATCGCCCAGGCGACGCTCTTTCCCGTCGCCCGGGTGCGCGACACGGCGCGCCTCAACGACCGCATCCTGCGCACCGAGAAGCTCTTCGATCTGGCGAACATCTCGATCGACTCACACCCCGATGGCGAGGAGTTCTACGTCATCTACGGGGCGCTGCGCGCCACTTCTTCGGCCTCCGACATCGAATTCGAGATCGATACGCTCGCGCGCAATGCGGTGGATGCCGCCGCCGCTTATCGCGAGTTCGTGAAGTAACGGTGGGAGATCAACACATGTCAGGCATTCTCAGCAAGCTGTGGACCGCGCTGCGCGGGGCCGCCAACGATGCCGGCGAGGCCGCGGTGGATGCCAACGCCACGCGCATCCTCGATCAGGAGATCCGCGACGCCGACCAGGAGCTGCGCGAAGCGCGCATCGCACTCTCGGCCATGATGGGCAAGCAGTCCGTCGAGCAGAATCACCTCGCCGAGAAGCAGGCGAAGCTCGAGGAATATGCGGGCTATATCCGCCAGACACTCGCCAAGCAGAAGGCGGCCGAGTCTGCCGGACGCAGCCCCGAGGCTGCGCAACATGCCGCACTCGCTCACGAGGTGGCGGGGCGCTACGCGGAGCAGGAGGCGCTCATCAAGGCGAGCAACAATGTGATTGCAGAGTACGCCCGCAACGTCGAGGTGTTGCAGCAGAAGATCACCGCGGGCGAGGCCGCGATCCGCACGCTCAAGCAGCGTGCCGATACGGTCAAAGCCAAGCAGCACGTCATCAAGGCCTCGGCGGCCGTGGCGGCCGCGAGCTCCGGCACCAACACGCACGCCCGCAGTGCGCTCGAGAGCCTCGAGCGCATCGAGCGGCGACAGGAGGAGGCGCTGGCGCAGATGGAAGCCGCCAACAAGCTCTCTGCCGAGGCAAGCGGCGAGGCGCTCGAGGAGCGGCTGCGCCGCGCGGGGGTGATTCCCGATGCGAGCGCGGCGAGCGATGTGCTCGCGCGCTTTCAGAGCGATGGCGGGGTACCGCCAGCCCGCGGCTGAGGGTTGCGCGCGGTGTTGCGCGCAGTGTTGCGCGGTGTGTTGCGTGGAGTGTTGCGTGGAGTGTTGCGATGAGCGTCGGCAAGCTCTTCAAGGTGCTCGCCCGCGATGCGGGCGAACGGCTCGGGGTGGTCCCAGCCGCCGCGGCGATTCCGCCCGAGCCCCTGAAGCTGCGGCGGGGAGGCTTCGTGCGGATCGACCCGCTGCCTTATCGCATGCTGCAGGGGCATGCCAACTTCGAGCTCGGCGAGCCCGCGCAGCCGATCGCAACCCGCGGGCTCGTCGACCTCAAGGGCAGCTGGCTGCATCGCTACTATCTGGATGACGATGAGACCTGGCTGCAGGTGAAGACCGATGGGGGTACCGGCGATGCGAACATCTCCGAGTGCATCCTCTGGCAGTACTGGGACACAAAGACCCCGACGAGCCATGCGGAGCTGCGGGAGATCGCAGGCCCCACGAGCCCGGTGGGCTTGCCGACCTTCGAGGTCGGCGCGTTTCTCTATCAACGGGTCTGGGGTGTGGCGCGCGGCCAGACCGAGCTCGTACCCTTTCTCGAGCAGGTTTTCGATCACAGCGACAGCATCGCCAGCTTCAGCTGCCAGCACTACGCGATGCTCTACCGGCGCCTCATCGAGGGCAGCCGGCGGCAGGAGTACGTGCTCATCTCCGTCGAGGAGTGCCCCGACAGCGTGCAGATGGTCACCTCGCTCGGGGTCGATCTCAATCCGGCGGACCTGACGGTCACCTGAGGGGACATATCATGGTGCACCAGTGGACGCTCTCGCTCGCAGGCCTGCCGGCCTTCCTCAGCTATCTGGGGGCGGCGCTGGTGGTGCTGCTCGTGTTCGCCATCGTCTACACGCAGATCACCGCGCACGATGAGTTCGCGCTCATTCGCCAGGGAAAGTCGGCGGCTGCGGTGGCCCTCGGCGGCTCGCTGCTCGCCTTCGTGCTGCCGCTCTGCAGTGCCATCATCCACTCGGTATCACTCATCGACTTTCTCATCTGGGCGGCGATCGCGCTGGTCATCCAGATCGCGACGTTCTTCGTCGTGCGTGTCTTTGTGCCGAACCTGTCGCAGAGAATCTCTGCGAATGAGATGGCGGCGGGCATTTTCGTGGCGCTCGCCTCCATCGCCGTCGGCGCGATCAATGCGGCGTGCATGACGCCCTAGCGATCGAGCAGCGCAAGAGACCAAGAGCGCATCAGCGGGAGCGAAAACCTCATGAAGCGATCACGCTCGATCGAGCTCGCCTTGATGGGCAGCGTGCCGTTGCTGCTCGCAGCGTGCGATCCGCCGGCCGCCGAGCAGCAAAGTGCCTTGCTCTACCAGAATCTGCAGCAGTGCGTGAGCGCCGGGCAGGTGAGCGCGGATGTGTGCGCCAAGGCCTATGCGGATGCCGTGCAGGCGCAGGTGCGCGATGCGCCGCGCTTCGACTCCCGCGGAGAATGCGAGGCGCAGTTCGGCTACGACCAATGCCACTCGGTCACGAGTAGCTCGGGCCACTGGTTCATGCCCGCGCTCGCCGGCTTCCTGGTGGGCCGCGCGCTGAGCCATCCCTACGATCACCGTCGCGACGACTGGTACGGCGGACCCGGTGGCTACGGCTACGGGGGCTGGGGCGGCTGGGGCGGGCAGCCCATCTATCACGCGCGCGGGGACCGTGCGCCGTGGCGCATGGGCGATGGTGAGCGCTTCGGCTGGGGGGCGCGCGGCCCCGGCGGACAGAGCGTCGCGGCGACGCTCTCGCGGGGTGGATTTGGATTCTCGGGGGCAGCTCGCGGCAGCTGGGGCGGGTGAGATGGAGCGTATCGTGATGCCCGAGCGACCCGACTGGCGCAGCCAGGCCGATGCGCTCGGCTTTCGCTTTCACTCCCTCGGTGGCGTGCCCTACTGGGACGAGTCGGCGCATTATCGCTTCCGGCTCGATGAGGTCGAGAACGACCTCGAGCGGCCCACCGAGGAGCTGCACGAGCTGTGCATGGACCTGGTGAGCCGCGCGGTGCGCGATGAGCGCTACCTGCGCCGGCTCGGCATCCCGGAGCGCTTCTGGGACTACGTGCGCACCTCCTACCTGCGCGGGGATCCGCACCTCTACGGGCGCATGGACTTCGCCTACGATGGGCACGGTCCGGCAAAGCTCTATGAGCTGAACTACGACACGCCGACCTCTTTGTACGAGGCGGCGGTGTTTCAATGGATCTGGCTGCAGCAGTGCATCGAGCGCGGCACGCTGCCCCCGGCCACCGATCAGTTCAACTCGGTACAGGAGAAGCTGCTGCGGGTGTTTGCGGCACTCGCTCCGCAAGTACCCGGCGTGCTGCACTTCGCTTGCGTGCGCGACTCGCTCGAGGATCGCGCCACGGTCGACTATCTCGCAGATCTCGCGCACCAGTGCGGCATCGCCACCCATTACGTGGCGATCGAGGACATCGGTCGCACCGCCGAGGGACGCTTCACGGATGCCGAGGATCACCTCATCGAGGCGATCTTCAAGCTCTATCCGTGGGAGTTTCTCTTTGCCGACGAGTTCTCGCAGTACCTGCAAAGCTCTGCAGTGACCTGGTTCGAGCCTCCCTGGAAGGCGATCCTCTCGAACAAGGGGGCGCTCGCGCTGCTCTGGGAGCTGCATCCGGGACACCCGAATCTGCTGCCGACCTTCTTCGAGGAGCCGGGCGAGGCGCTCTGTGCGGGCTGGGTGCGCAAGCCGCTGTGCTCGCGCGAGGGTGCGAACGTCGAGATCCTGACCGCTGCCGGCGAGCACGTCTCGGTACCCGGGCCCTACGGGGACATCCCCACGGTGCGGCAGGCCTTCCACGCGCTGCCACGCTTCGGCGAGTACTTTGCGCTCATCGGCAGCTGGGTCATCGGGGATCGCGCAGCCGGCACCGGCATTCGCGAGGACAGCTCGCTCATCACACGCGACAGCGCGCGCTTCGTACCGCACGTGATCGCCGCCTAGGCGGGATAGACCTCGACGCTGCTCGCCACCGAGTCTGCCACGTGCTCCTTGGTGATGACCCCGACGATGTCGTGCATCACCGGCGCGCGCTGCCCATGCACCACCAGGGCCATGATCGCCTGCTCGCGCCACAGGCGACGGATGACATCGAAAGCCACATCGTCCGCATTGACGATGATGAAGTGCGGGTTCGCGAGCTCGCGCAGCTCGACTCTCGAGTGCGCGGCCTGCGAAGCCTGGCGCAGCGTGGTGTTGACGCGCAGCACCCCGAGGATGTGCTCGCCCTCGGTCACGACCACGTGGCGCATGCGTCCCTGGTTGTCGGGCCGTGCGAGCAGCTCATCGAAGCTCGTGTTGCCCGGCAGGATCACCACATCCGTGCCCATCACGTCCCTGGCGCGCCTGACCAGGAACATGTTCGTGTGCAGCGCCTTGGGGACCGCGTGGCCGCGGCGCACGAGCTTCAGGGTGTAGATGTTCTCGCGCGAGAGCAGTCGGCGTACCCCGAGGCTGGTCGCCACCGCGAGGATCATCGGCAGCACGATGTCGTAGTCGCGCGTCATCTCGAAGATCATCGCCACCGCCGTCATCGCCGCGCCGGTGCCGCCCCCGACCATGGCGCCCATTCCCACCATCGCGAAGGCAGGCACGCTCACCGCAAAGGGCAGCGGTAGCAGCTGCAGCAGCGCGCCGAAGGCGCCGCCGATGGTGGCGCCCATGAACAGCGAGGGCGAGAAGATGCCTCCGGAGGAGCCCGATCCCAGGCTGAGCGTGGTCGCGAGCAGCTTGCAGGCGAACAGCAGCAGCAGCAGCCAGGTGATCGAGAGCTGCCCGAGCAGGATTGCCTGCACCGTCGAATAGCCCACGCCCTCGACGAAGTAATGACCGTAGGTCGCGTGCAGCACGTAGATGAGGACACCGACCAGCAGCATGCCGAGCGCGTGGCGCGAGTAGCGCTCGGGGATGCGATCGAACAGATCCTCGAGCACATGCAGCCCGCGAATGAAGCCGGCGGCCGCGACCCCGACCACACCGCCCATGAGGGCGTAGAGCCCGAGCATGATGGCGGAGCTGACATCGACGTGCAGCGGAGTGAGCGGCGGTACGTTGAAGGCGGGCTGCGGACCGAAGAAGAAGCGGCCGATGAAGGTGGCGGTGCCGGTCGCGAGCGCCACGGGCAGGAAAGTGCGCGCGCTCACCTCGGGCATCATCAGCTCGATGGCGAACAGCACACCGCCGATCGGTGTGTTGAAGGTGGCGGCGATGCCGGCGCCTGCGCCGCTGGCGACGAGCGTGATGCGCTCGCCCGAGAGCATCGGCACGAGCTGCCCGAGCGTGGAGCCGAGCGCCGAGCCGATCTGGATGATGGGTCCTTCCCGGCCCACGGCCGCCCCGCTGCCGATTGCCAGCGCCGAGGCGAGCGACTTCACCACCGCGACGACCGGTCGGATGATGCCCCGTCCGTAGTAGATCGCATCCATCACTTCCGGAACGCCGTGGCCGCGAGCCTCGGGCGCGAAGGTCGACACCAGAAAAGTCACGAACAGCGAGCCGATCACCGGTACCAGGATGACGAACGGACCCCAGGGGCTCGGCGGGGTGAACAGATTGGCGTCGTAGCGTACGTCCAGGTGGCCCAGGAACAGCACGTTGTGGATCAGGCCGATGAGGTCGCGAAAGAGCACGGCACCGAAGCCGGTGACGACCCCTACCACGAGCGCGAGCAGGCTCAGGCCGAGCAGGCCAATGCGTCGCGTCTCGCCCGGGTCGGAGGCCGGTGCGGCTGGGGGGCTGGGCGCGATGGAATCCGTGATCGTTTCCCCGAGGGCTTGGACGCTGCCAGGGGCGAGCAACCGCTATGCCCAAGGGGCGCTGCTCGGACCCGAACCGCTACACTGCCCAGTTTGGCAAAGCCGGCTTCTGGCCGTTTTGCAGACTGAGCCTGATTATGGACGAGGTGAGAGTGTAAATGCCCGCGAGCCGCTCCGCTCCAGCCCCCACGGTCCAGGCCCCGAGCGGGCTGCCCCGTCGCCTCGCCGTCCACGGGCTGGTGGCGTTGACGATCGTCAACCTGCTCAACTACCTCGATCGGTACGTCATCTCCGCGCTGCTGCCGGACCTGCGCGGGGCGCCCATGCACCTGACCGATACGCGCGCGGGGGCGCTCATGACGGGATTCCTGCTCGTCTATCTGTGCGCCTCACCCCTCTTCGGGGCGCTCGGTGATCGCGGCGCGCGCATTCGTCCGCTCGCGGTCGGCGTGCTGCTCTGGAGCCTCGCTACGGGTCTTTCGGGAATGGCCCGCAATTACCTGCAGCTGCTCGCCTCGCGCGCGGCCGTGGGAATCGGGGAGGCCGCCTATGGCACGATCGCCCCGGCGCTGCTCGCGGATTACTTTCCGCTCGGCAGCCGCAGCCGCGTGCTGGCCGTCTTCGGCATGGCCATCCCGGTCGGGGCGGCGCTCGGCTACGTGGTCGGCGGCCTGGTCGATCACTGGTACGGCTGGCGCGCCGCGTTCTATGTGGCGGGCGTGCCGGGATTGCTGCTCGCCTTGTGGATCTCGCAGCTGCCCGATCCGCCGCGGGGCGCCCAAGAGCGCACCTCACCCCGCGACAGCGAGCGCACCGGGCTTGCGCTCTATGCGGGGCTCATGCGCGCGGCGCCTTATCGGCTCACGGTCCTCGGCTACGCCGCCTACACCTTCGCCGTCGGCGGGCTTGCCTACTGGATGCCCACGTTCCTGCAAAGCACACGCGGCGTGCCCGCGGCGCAGGCGTCCACGGGCTTCGGAGCCATCGTGGTGGTCACCGGCTTTGTCGGCACGCTCGCCGGAGGCTGGCTCGGGGACTACTGCCTGCGCTACTCGCGGGAGGCTTACCTGTGGCTGTCGGCGCTCGTGACGCTGCTTGCAGTGCCGTTCGCCAGCGTCGCGCTCACCGCCCGAGACCCGCACATCTTCTATCCGGCGATCGTCCTCGCCGAGCTGCTCCTGTTCATGTCATCCGGTCCGGTCAACTCCGCCATCATCAACCTGGCCGCACCGGCCGAGCGAGCATCCGCCGTGGCGCTGAGCGTCTTTCTGATTCATCTGCTCGGGGATGTACCCTCGCCGCTGCTGATCGGGATGATCTCCGATGCCGCGCACTCGTTGGCGATTGCCGTACAGATCGTGCCC
>DATJSR010000096.1:0-8724 GCA_035504015.1 Steroidobacteraceae bacterium | reverse complement strand
TTCTTTCTCGGGGCGCTGTTCGTGCTCGCCTCGGGAATCACTCTGCTGCAGGTCGCCGCCAATCCCTACGTCACCAAGCTCGGCAGTGAGCAGACCGCCTCGAGCCGGCTGAATCTCACCCAGGCCTTCAACTCGCTCGGCGCCACGGCGGCGCCCTATCTGGGCTCGGTGTTCATTCTGCAGAAAAGCTCTGCGCAGGCAGCTGCCGATGCCTCGCTCGTGCAGCGACCCTATCTGGTGCTTGCCGCCGCTTTGGTGCTGATCGCGCTCGTCGTGCTCGCCAGTCGATTGCCCGCGCTGCGCGAGCGCGCGGCGCCCGAGCGCGCGGCGGGCGAGCGCGCCGGCAGCACGGCGCCAAGTCTCTGGACGCAGCGCCATCTGGTGCTCGGGGTCATCGCCATCTTCCTCTACGTGGGGGCCGAGGTCTCCATCGGCAGCCTGCTCGTGAGCTTCATGGGGCAGCCGCAGGTCGCGGCATTGTCGGCCCCAGTCGCCGGCAAGTACGTCTCCCTCTACTGGGGCGGAGCCGTGGTCGGTCGCTTCGTCGGTGCCGCGCTGCTCACGCGCCTGCGACCCTCGCGCCTGCTCGCTTTCAACGCGGTCGTCAACTGCGCGCTGATCGCCACCTCCATCGCGATCGGCGGACACGCGGCGATGTGGGCGCTGCTTGCCATCGGGCTCTTCAACTCGATCATGTTCCCGACCATCTTTGCGCTCGCGCTCGAGGGTCTCGGTCCACGCACCGGAGAGGGCTCGGGCGTGCTGTGCATGGCGATCGTGGGCGGCGCGCTCGTGCCGGAGCTGCAGGGTGCGCTCGCCGATGGCATTGGCCTCAGCGACTCCTACGTGGTGCCGCTCGCTTGCTACCTCTACATCGTCTTCTATGGACTGCGGGGCTATCGCCACCCCGCGGCGCAGCCCTCAGCCCCGTGAGAGCGCGGTCCCGAGCCTTGTGGTGCGCCTTGCTCGCGCTGGCAACGCTGGCGTCATCGACATCGCCGGCGAGCGCGGCCGCCGCGCCCGATGCGGCCGCGCCCGATGCGGCCGCGCCCGACGCCGCCGCTCCCGCGCACAGCTCCGCCACCTCGACATCCGCGGCGAGCTCGGTGAGCAGTGCCGCCGCGAGCGCACCGCCTCTGGGACCGGCCGCCGTCATCGCCCACGTCAGGCAGAGCGTCGACTGGTACCACCAGATTCAAAGCATCGAGGCACTGCCCGAGCTCTCCGAGGATGTGGTCGCGCAGGACCAGCTGCAGGACTCGGCGCTCTCGGCAGTGCGGCTTGCGTTCAGCTTCGGGGAGGCGGCAGCGCGGCTCCTCGCGGCGGGCGAGCACGCCGGTGCCGCCGGCCAGAGCGCCTCGGCGCTGCAACAGGCGAGCGATCGCATGGCGGCGCGCATCAGCGCGCTGCAGATGCAGCTCGATCGACTCAACGGGCAGCTCGCCCACGCCTCGGCGCGCCAGGCGCGCACCCTGCGGGCGCAGCGCTCGGAGGTCGACGCAGCTCTCGAGCTCGCCCGCGAGGTGCAAGGCACGATCGGCCAGCTTGCGAGCTTTCAGAGCGCAAGTCTCGCGCTCGCGGGCAGAAGCTCCAACAGCCTGCTCGGTCAGATCCAGGACCTGAAGCGCTCGGTGCCGGAGGCAAGCACGGCTCCCGTGGACACGGGCGCCGGGCGCGCGACGGGCGCGAGCACCGCGGCAGCGGGCGGCGCCAGCCCCAGGACTGCCACGGCCAAGACCGTCACGCCCGCGGCGCCGTTTCGACCGCAGAGTGCGGGAGTGTTCGCACTCGTCGGGGATGTGTTCGCGCTCGAGAGCGCCAAGGGTCAGATCGACAGCGGCCTCAAGGCGACGCAGACGCTCATCAAGCAGCTCGAGTCGCTGCGTCAACCGCTGCTCGGGGACGCGCGCACGCTCGTCAACACCAGCCTCGCCGATGCCGGTGCGAGCGATGTGGCGCAGCTCAGCGCCGCGCGCCAGGCGCTGCGGCAGGCGGCCGATCGCTTCAAGCAGCTCTCGAGCCTGCTGGTGCCGCTCGGAGAGCAGAATCTCGTGCTCGTCGATGCCTCCGGGGAGCTGGCGCAGTGGCGCACGGCGGTGCAAAGCCGGCTCTCGAGTGTCGCGCGTTACCTGGCGGTACGGGCGATCGTGCTCGGCACCTCGATTGCCGCGGTGCTCGTGCTCTCGGAGATCTGGCGACGTGCAACCTTTCGCTACCTGCACGATGTGCGCCGGCGGCGCCAGTTCCTGGCATTGCGGCGCATCGCCGTCGCCATCCTGCTGGTGCTGGTCATCGCGTTCGGGCTGGTCTCCGAGCTCGGCTCGCTCGCGACCTACGTCGGCTTCATCACCGCGGGGCTCGCGGTAGCCTTGCAGAACGTGATTCTGGCGATCGTCGCCTACTTCTTCCTGATCGGCCGCTACGGGGTCAAGGTGGGCGATCGCATCACCCTCGCCGGTGTCACCGGGCGGGTGGTCGAGATCGGCCTGGTGCGCATCTATCTGATGGAGCTCACCGGTGCGGACCTGCATCCGGCCGGCCGCATCGTCGTGCTGTCCAATGCGGTGCTGTTTCAGCCACAGGCGCTGTACAAGGAAGTCCCAGGGGCCGCGTATCAGTGGCACACCATCCGCCTGACGCTCGAGGCCAGCGTCGACGTGCAGGCCGCGCGCAAGCGCCTACTGGACGCGGCCGAGCGTGTCTACGAGACCTACAAGCAAGCACTCGAGGAGCGCCACGCGCTGGTGCAGCGACTGGTCGAATACGAGGCGGCGTTGCCGGGCCCGGAGGTGCAGGTGGGCTATGCTGAAAGCGGCCTGCGCTTCGACGTACGCTATCCCCTCGGTCGCGAGGAGGCCGCTACGGTCGACCTCAAGATGCTGCAGGCGATCCGCGAGTCGGTGGCTCAGGCGCCCGCGTTGCCGGTAGCGGCCTCGGGTGAGCCCGCGATCCACAGCGAGACCTGAAAGGACGAGCAACGATGAAGATGCTGGCCGCCGTGTCGCGTGCCGGGGCGGCGGCTCCGGTTCTCGAGACGCTCGAGCTCGGTGCGCCGCGCGCCGGGGAGGTGCGCGTGCGCATCATCGCAAGCGGGGTGTGCCACACCGATCTCGGCGCGCACGCCGGTCGCGGCGCCGGTACCCCCAAGCCCGTGGTGCTCGGGCACGAGGGGGCGGGCATCGTCGAGGAGCTCGGCCCCGGGGTGACGCAGCTCGGCGTGGGCGATGCGGTGCTGCTGAGCGGTGCCTCCTGCGGTCAGTGCCCGAGCTGCCGGCGCAACTTTCCGAGTTACTGCGATGAGATGCTGCCGCGCAATTTCGGCGGCCTGCGCATGGATGGCAGCAGCGCGCTCTCGCGCGATGGGGAGTTGATTCACGGTCATTTCTTCGGCCAGTCCTCCTTCGCGCAGTACGCGATCGCCCATGAGCGCACGGCGGTAAGGGTGCCCGCGGACCTGCCGCTCGAGCAGCTCGCGCCGCTTGGCTGCGGCGTCGTCACCGGCGCCGGCGCCGTGATGCTTTCGCTGCATGTGGGCCCCGGCGACAGCCTTGCGATCTTCGGTACGGGCGGCGTGGGCCTCTCGGCGGTGATGGCCGCGCGGCTCGTGGGGGCATCGCGCATCATCGCCATCGACCGTGTGCCCGAGCGGCTGAGCCTCGCGCGCGAGCTGGGTGCCACCGATACCCTGGATGCTCGCGAGGGAGATCTGGCGCCACGCATCCGCGGGCTCACGGGGCGCGGGGTGCAGTTCAGCTTCAACACCACGGGCGCGCCCGAGGTCTTCACGGCGGCCCTGGATTGCCTCGCCATGCGCGGCGTGGCGGGCTACGTCACCGCACCGCGCGGTGCCTGGCAGCCTGCCATGTTTGCGATGCTCGCTGGAGGACGCAGGCTCCAGGGCATCCTCGGAGGTGATGCCGCTCCGCAGCTGTTCATTCCGCTGCTGATCGACTACCACCGCCAGGGCCGTCTGCCATTTGACCGGCTGATCCGCCGCTACCGCTTCGAGGACATCGGCAGCGCATTCGCCGACATGGAGCAGGGCGCGGCCATCAAACCGGTGCTGAGCATCGGCGCATGACACGGGCGTGACATAACGCGAGGCAGGAGGGTATCCGATTGCTGCTGCGCACGACTTGCAGGCAACTTGTCGCCTCTTGGCGCCAGGCTGAGCGGCTCGCGGTTGCATCCTCTCGTGCGGCCCCCCGACAATCGCCGCTCGGCTCGCCCTGCTTGGTAGCATGGCGGCGAAGTGCGACCGGGGCGCAGTTGAGCAATGATGCGGGCATTGCAGTGGGATTTCTTGGGCAGGGACCGGATGGGCAGGCGGCGCAAGGCGCGCGCTGAGACCAGCACTGCCACCGTGCAGCGGGGCGAGGCGCAGCTCGACCAGCCCCGCGCGCTCGAGCAACTGCTGTCGCCGCTGCCCGAGAATGCGGAGCTGCGTCCGCGGCTCACCACGCCGCTCTTCGTGCGTGCCTGGCACGCCGACACCCAGCGGGACTACTGGGTCGTGAGCGATGGCACGCGCGTCGTGTGCTACACCTTGAGCGGGCTGACGCTGCAGCAGGCGGCTGCGGTACGCGTGCGTTGGGATGCCAAGCGCACGCTCGAGGAGCTCAACGAGGAGGCGCTCGCCGAGATCATCGCCAAAGTCACCGGCGCGCTCGTGACGCTCGTGAGCTGATCCGCATGGCAAGCTATCACTACCGTCTGGTCAACGTCTTCACCCGCGAAGGGCGCATCCTCACCGGCAACCCGCTGTGCGTATTCGAGGATGCCATCGGGCTCGACGATGCGACGCTGCAGGCGCTCGCCCTGCAGTTCAACCTCTCGGAGACGACCTTCATCTTCCCCTCCTCGCGCGCGAGCGCGGGCGTGCGCATCTTCACCCCGCGCTACGAGATGGCATTCGCCGGTCACCCGACGCTCGGCACGGCCCACGTGTGCCGCGCCCTCGGGCGCGGCGGGGATCAGCTCACCCTGGAGATGCCCGCGGGCATCATCCCCGCGCATGCCGCCGGGGATTGCTGGACGTTCAAGGCGCCCGCGTCGAGCTTTCGCGAGGTGGCGCAGCCGCGTGCCGAGATCGCGCGCATGCTCTCGCTCGAGGAAGGCGACCTCGCCGAGCGACCGCTGTGGGTCAAGGCCGGTCGCGAGCAGCTGATGGTGCCACTGGTGAGCGCGAGCGCGGTGCGCCGCGCGCTGCCACGCCCGCTGCTGCTCGATGCCTTCCACGGCGAGGACGGGGCGAGCATGGCGTACGTGTTCGCGCCGACCGACGCGGCCGGGGAGCTGCTCGCGCGCTTCTTCTTTCCTCAAGGGCCGGCCGTGCTCGAGGATCCGGCGACCGGCTCCGCCGCCGCAAACCTCGGCGGCTGGTACCTCGCCATGGGCCATCGGGCGCCGCTGCAGGTGCGGATCGCGCAGGGCGAGCAGGTGGGGCGTCCCTCGACGCTGCAGCTCGCGATCGATGCCGAGGCAGGTATTTTCGTGAGCGGCGAGGTTATCGAGCTGGGGCGGGGGAGCGTGCGTCTGTAGAGCGCTTGCGCGTCAGGCTGTGCCGCGCGGAGCTGCTCGAGGGGTGCTGCACGTGATGTACACGGCGCAGAATCGGCCCTTGGATAGGCGCCCCGTAAGTGTGGCGGGCCGGCGGCGGGGGCGGGGCCAAGCCCGGATCGTGCAGGTCCGGATCGTCCGTCGGGGAGCCTGCCCAGCCGGGTCCGGCAGCGGCCAGCAGCAGTATCACGCAGATGCTCGAGGTCATTTTCAGGAATCGGCCCACGGGGGCAGTTTACGCAGGCCGCCGTCCAGGACCGTGCTGCCGCGCACAGCGCTTAGCGGCATTCGGCGCCGCAAGCCACCTGGGCGCTTGAGTGCGCCGCAGCATCGCCGGGGGAGCCCATGAGTGAGCGCTCGGTGGTGGCGCTCTCCGGCGGTGTGGGGGGTGCCAAGCTCGTCTTGGGTCTCGATCGAATCCTCCCGCCGGGCGCCTTGACGGTCATCGTCAACACGGGCGATGACTTCGAGCACCTCGGGCTTGCGATCTCCCCGGACATCGATACCACGCTCTATACGCTCGCCGGCCTTGCGAATGCGCAGCTCGGCTGGGGGCGTGCCGATGAGACCTGGAGCTTCATGGCGGCGCTCGAGGAGCTCGGCGGGGAGGTGTGGTTTCGCCTGGGCGACAAGGACCTCGCCCTGCACATCGAGCGCACGCGCCGGCGTGCCGCCGGTCAGGCGCTCAGCCGCATCGTGGCCGATGTCGCCGCGCGCCTTGGAATCGGCTCGCGCGTGCTGCCCATGACCGACGATCCGGTGCGCACGCGGGTGCGCACGGCGCAGGGGGTGCTCGATTTTCAGCATTATTTCGTGCGTGAGCGCTGCGCGCCCGCGGTCAGCGGCATCGAATACCACGGCGCCGAGCGCGCGCGCGCGACCCCGGCCGGGCTCGCTGCGCTCGCTGAAGCGCAGCTCGAATGCGTGATCCTGTGTCCCTCCAACCCCTACCTGAGCCTCGAGCCGCTGCTCGCCATCCCCGCCTGGCGCGAGGGGCTGCTCGCCTGCCCGGCGCCGGTGGTGGCGGTCTCCCCGATCATCGGCGGTGAGGCGGTCAAGGGGCCCACCGCCAAAATCATGCGCGAGCTCGGGCTCGCCTCCTCCGCGTTGACCGTAGCGCGCCATTATGGGCAGCTGCTCGACGGCTTCGTGCTCGATGAGGCCGATGCGCCGCTCGTACCGCAGCTGCAGCTGCCGGTGCACGTGACTCGCACGCTCATGCGCACCGAGGAGGACAAGCGGCTGCTGGCGCGCGAGACCCTGGCGTTTGCCGCCTCGCTGCGGCGCACGGGCGGCGGCTAATCTTCACGGCGTCCTCACCCCGGCATCCCTAGAGTTCCGCCGGCTGCGTAGAATTCTCGCGGCGACGCACTTTCGTGAGGGCTGGCTCGTGGACGCGATATTCATCCTGGTCGTGCTGGTGCTGTACGCGGCGACGCACTGGCTGACGGCGGCCGTGTCGCGATTGCGCGGCGAGCCGTGACCGCCCTGTACATCGTGAGCGGGCTGCTCACGCTCGGGCTCTTCGTCTATCTGCTCTACGCCATGTTCAAGCCGGAGAAATTCTAAGTGACGCTCGGGCTCGGGCATACTGCGCGCCGGCGCGATGGGAAACTCACGTGACGCCCGCCTCGCTGGCGCTGCTGGTGCTGTTCCTGGCGGTGCTGCTGCTCACGGTCAAGCCCCTCGGGCTGTACATGGCGAACGTCATGGAGGGGCGGCCCGTGTGGCCGCTGCGCGTTGGCGCCGGGCTCGAGCGCGCCATCTATCGTCTGTGCGGTGTCGATCCGCAGGCCTCCATGGATTGGAAGACCTACGCGATCGCGCTGCTCGTGTTCAACACGCTCGGCGCCCTGG
This sequence comes from Steroidobacteraceae bacterium, assembly GCA_035504015.1. Classification (GTDB taxonomy): domain Bacteria; phylum Pseudomonadota; class Gammaproteobacteria; order Steroidobacterales; family Steroidobacteraceae; genus JASHUC01. The sequence continues at coordinate 1,308 of DATJSR010000096.1, read as the reverse complement.
CGGTGTACGCGCTGCAGCGCCTGCAGCTCCACCTGCCGCTCAATCCGCAGCATTTCCCGGGCGTCTCGGCCGACTCCTCTTTCAATACCGCCGTCAGCTTCATCACCAACACCAACTGGCAGGGCTACTCCGGCGAGTCCACCATGAGCTATCTGACACAGATGGCCGGGCTTGCCGTGCAGAACTTCCTCTCGGCATCCACGGGCATCATCGTGGCGGTGGCCCTGATCCGCGGCTTCGTGCGCCACGATGCCGCGCACATCGGCAACTGCTGGGTCGACATCACCCGTGCCACGCTCTACATCCTGCTGCCCTTGTCGAGCCTCATGGCGCTCGCGCTCGTCTCCCAGGGGGCAGTGCAGAGCCTGCGTGCCTACCCCGAGTCGCAGCTGATCGAGAGGCTCGCCTACGATCAGCCAAAGACCGATGCGGCGGGCAATGCGGTGAAGGATGCCCAGGGCAACCCGCTCGTGGAGCACGCGAGCACCTCGACGCAGAGCCTGCCCATGGGGCCGGTCGCCTCGCAGGAGGCGATCAAGGAGCTCGGCACCAACGGGGGTGGGTTCTTCAATGCCAACTCCGCCCACCCCTTCGAGAATCCCACGCCGCTGTCGAACTTCATCGAGATGCTGGCAATGTTCCTCATACCCGCCGCGCTCACCTACACCTTCGGACGGCTGGTCGGTGATACGCGCCAGGGCTGGGCGATTCTCGCGGCGATGGTCATCCTCTTCGTACCGCTCGCCTGCCTGTGCATTCACAGCGAGCAGCTCGGCAACCCGCTGGTGCAGGCGCTCGGCGTCGAGCAGCACGCGAGCGCGCTGCAGCCGGGCGGCAACATGGAGGGCAAGGAGGCGCGCTTCGGCATCGGCGCCTCGGGGCTGTGGGCCACGATTACGACGGGTACCTCCACGGGTGCCACCAATTCCACTCACGACTCCTACACCCCGCTCGGCGGCTTCGTGCCGCTCTTCGACATGCAGCTCGGGGAGGTGGTCTTCGGCGGGGTGGGAACCGGTCTTTATTCGATGCTGATCTTTGCCATCGTGGGCGTCTTCATCGCCGGTCTCATGATCGGGCGCACACCCGAGTATCTCGGCAAGAAGATCGAGGCCTTCGAGATGAAGATGTCCTCGATCGCGATCCTGGTGATGCCATTCATCGTGTTGCTCGGCACCGCCGTGGCGGTGAGTGTCAGCGCCGGCACGAGCGCGGTCGGCAATCCCGGTGCGCACGGCTTCTCCGAGATCCTGTACGCCTTCACCTCCGCATCCAACAACAACGGCAGCGCCTTCGCCGGCATCTCCG
>DATJSR010000095.1:0-4094 GCA_035504015.1 Steroidobacteraceae bacterium | reverse complement strand
GCTCTGCGCAGCTGAGGCGGAGGATCTCCGGATGGCCAGGAAATACGGCAAGAAGGCATCGCAGAAGGTCGAGCGCGCCATGCACGAGCGCAAATCGGGCACACTGCGCAGCGGCCGCTCGGGTCGCAAGGTGAGAAGCCGCAAGCAGGCGATTGCGATCGGCCTGTCGGAGGCGCGCCGCGCAGGCGCCAAGGTCCCGAAGGCCCGCAAGAGCAGCCGCTCGAGAGCCAAGCGCAAGAGCGCCTGAGGCGCGTCCGCGCGCCAAACCGCTGCCGCGGCGCTCGTTTCCGGCGCATGCGGCCCGATCCGTTAGACTTCGCGCACACGGATCGCACGGCACATGGCGCCCTCCTCCGCATCCCCTTCCGCACCACCCACGAGCTCCCCGTGGCAGGTCTTCGGCTATCGCGCATTCGCCGTCATCTGGACGGCGACGGTGGTATCGGACACCGGAACCTGGATGTACAACGCGGCGAGCGGCTGGCTGATGACGCGCCTGAATCCGGCTGCGCTCATCGTCTCGCTCGTGCAGGTGGCGAACACCCTGCCGCTGTTTCTGCTGGCGCTTCCCGCCGGCGCGCTCGCGGACATGCGCGACAAGCGGCGCTTCCTGATCACGCTCGAGATCTGGGGCACTCTCGGCTCGGCGGTGCTCGCCGCCTGCGTGAGCTTTGGCTGGATCAATGCGGCAGCGCTGCTGCTCTTCACCTTCCTCATCGGTGTCGGCGCAGCGCTCTCGACGCCTGCCTGGCAGGCGATCGTCTCGGATCTGGTGCCCCGCGAGCAGCTGCACGCGGCCATCACCGCGAACAGCACCGGATTCAACGTCAGCCGGGCGCTGGGCCCGGCGCTCGGCGGAGCGTGCATTGCCGCGTGGGGCATGGGCGCGCCGTTCTGGCTCAATGCGCTCAGCAACCTGGCAGTGGTTGCAGCGCTCATCTGGTGGCGCCCCCCGCGCCGTGCCGCGGCCACTCTGCCCGCCGAGCGCTTCGGCAATGCCATGGTGCTCGCGCTGCGTCATGCACGCTACAACCGCACGCTGCGCGCCGCACTCGCGCGTGCCGTCGCCTTCTTTTTGTTTGCCGGTGCCTACTGGGCGCTGCTACCCCTCATCGCGCGCACACAGCTCGCCGGCGGTCCGGCGCTCTATGGCGTGCTGCTCGGGGCCATCGGTGCCGGCGCCGTAGCCGCCGCGCTCGCCCTGCCGCGGTTGCAGCAGCGCCTGAGTCCCGGTCGACTCGTGGCACTTGGCTCTCTCGGCACCGTGTGCTCACTCGCCCTGTACGGCATCGCACGCGCCGCGCCGATGGCTGTCCTCGCGAGCCTGCTCGCCGGCGCGAGCTGGATCGCGGTGCTCTCGAGTCTGAACACCTCTGCGCAGCTTGCGCTTCCGGAGTGGGTGCGCGGCCGTGGGCTCGCCGTGTACATGGCGGTCGTGTACGGCACGCTCACCATCAGCAGCAGCGCCTGGGGCATCGTCGCCGAGCACCTGGGGGTGTCACCGACCCTGCTCGCCGCGGGCTTGGTCGGCTTGATCAGCATCCCACTCACCCGGCGCTGGCGGCTGCGCGCCACCGCGACCATCGATCAGTCCCCCTCGATGCACTGGCCGACTCCCCTCACCCTGCACGACATCGACGCCGAGCGCGGCCCGGTGCTCGTGACAGTCGAGTACCGCATTGCGCCGCATGATCGCGCCGCCTTCGTGCTCTTGCTCGAGCGCTTGGGCAGGGCACGCCGGCGCAGCGGCGCGTATGCGTGGAGCATGTTTGAAGACACCGCGCAGGAGGGGCGCATCCTCGAGACCTTCCTCATCGATTCCTGGGTCGAGCATCTGCGCCAGCATCAGCGCATGACGAGCGCGGATCGGCACCTGCAAGAGAGCGTGCAGCGATTCAACCAGGGCGGCACTCCGCGCGTCACCCACCTCGTCGCGCTCGAGCCACACGCATCAGCGTGAGCCTGCCACCGGCGCAGCGTGACTGGTGGCTGTCACGATCGCGCAGTGGTGCTATGCTTGGCATCGTCGACGAGCGGGAAACGGCCTAATAAGCGCAATCGCGTCGTTTTCCGCAGGGAGGGGAATCATGTCGAGAACTTCGGCTGCGCTGTGCATGGCGCTGGGCGCAACGCTGCTGACTGCCTGCGGTAGCGACAGTACCACAGCACCCGTCAGCGAGACATTCACGCGCGGCACCCTGCTCGCCAATCCTCCGGCGCGGGTCGCCTCGGCGGATGTCGCCTATCTCACCGGACAGCTCTCGGCCAGCACGACGGGGCAGCAGCTCATCGCGCTCGCCGGCACACCCGTCTGCGGCGTCGATGTCTACTACCTGCAGTACTGGACCATCGGCGATCAGAACGACGTGATCATGGACTCGGGCGCGCTGATGGTCCCGACCGGCAGCGCAGCCCAGTGCTCAGGCTCGCGGCCGCTGGTGATGTACGCGCATGGCACTCAGTTTCAGCAGAACGCGAACATGGCGGACATCGGCAACCCCAACGATCCCGCCTACGAGGAGTCGCTGATCATCGCCACCATCTACGCCGCGCAGGGCTACATCGTGGTGGCGCCCAACTACGCCGGCTACGACACCTCGACGCTGACGCACCACCCCTACCTCAACCAGCAGCAGAACGCGGCCGACATGATCGATGCGCTCACCGCCGCGCGCTCCGCCCTGCCCAACACCTTCACGCCCCAGACCACCGCGAGCGGCGCGCTCTTCGTTGCCGGCTACTCCGAAGGCGGCTACGTTGCCATGGCCACGGCCAAAGCGCTGCAAGCCGCCGGGACACCGGTAACGGCCATGGCCGGAGGCTCGGGCCCCTACGCGCTGGAGGCGACCTTCGATGCGGTCTTCTACGGCAGCCCGCCCATCGGCGGAACCTATTTCTCCCCGCTCGTCACCACCAGCTATCAGGCCGCGTACGGGAACATCTATACGCAGACGACTGACATCTATGCACCGCAGTACGCGGACGGCATCGACACGCTGCTGCCGAGCCTGACACCGATCGCCACGCTGGTGAGCGACGGCAAGCTGCCGCCGAATGCGCTCTTCGACAGCACCACGCCCGTCACCCCCTACCCGTCGCTCACGGCGGCGCTCGCCGTGCCCGCGAACCCCGTGTTCGCCGCAGGCTTCGGCAACCCCTATCTCATCATCAACGACTATCGTCTGAATTACGTGCTCGATGCCGTCGCCAACCCCGATGGAGCCGTGCCGACACCGACCGCGGGCGTGCCGCTCGCCGCCAATCCGCAGAACACGCTGCGCATCGCGCTCAAAGCCAACGACCTGCGCAGCTGGGTGCCCGGAAGTCCCATCCTCATGTGCGGCAGCACCCTCGATCCGACGGTCTTCTTCAGCACCAATGCGGAGGTCATGGCCGCCTACTGGGCCGCGCAGGGGGTTCCCTCCGAGCTCTACACGCTGCTCGATCTCAATGCCACACCGAACCCGGCCAGTCCCTTTGCGCCGCTGCAGGTCGGCTTCCAGACCTCCGAGGCGGCGATCCTGGCCTCGAGCGAAGAGCAGTGGGTGTCCACGTATCACGAAAACGAATTGCCGTTCTGCATGGTGGCCGCTCGCGGCTTCTTTGCAGCGCTCTGATCGCCCGGGGGCCCACTCATGAACCGCTACAGCGTCCTCGCCACCCTCGCCGCGCTCCTCGCCCTCGGCAGCCTCGCGGCGCGCGCCGATGAGCAGTACCCCAACGACTTCCGACTCGGCGTCTATTACATTTACTACGACACCAGCGCCGACGACATCACCGGCCCGTTCACCCCTGCCGGAATCAATCTCAAGGTAGAGAGCCTGGAGACGCTCTATGCAGCTTACGTGCACGACTTCTCCGAGCACATCGACATCGAGATCGCCTTCGGCTATCCGCCGCTCACCAAGACCCAGGGCAAGGGGCCGGCCACCGTGGGCTCCGTGCCCTACAACGGCCAGGTCATCGCCACCGCGCGCTGGCTCGCGCCCTCAGCGCTGCTGCAGTACAAGTTCTTCAATGATTCGTACGCCCTGCGACCCTACGTGGGTCTGGGCCTGAACTACACGCGCTTCTATTCGCGTCAGTCGACGGCG
>DATJSR010000094.1:0-29461 GCA_035504015.1 Steroidobacteraceae bacterium | reverse complement strand
CGGCTGGCGCAGCGCCTCGAGCACGCGCCGATCGAACTCGGGCAGCTCATCGAGGAACAGCACGCCCTTGTGCGCCAGGCTCACCTCGCCGGGCCGTGCGTGCGGTCCACCGCCCACGATGGCATGTGCCGAGGCGGTGTGATGCGGCGCGCGAAACGGGCGCCTCCCGAAGGAGCGCGGGTCGAATCCCGCCGCGCTTGCGGATGCGACCATCGCCACCTCCAGCGCCTCGGCATGCGTGAGCGGGGGCAACAACCCGGGCAAGCGCTGCGCCAGCATGCTCTTGCCTGCGCCGGGCGGCCCATGCAGCAGCATGCTGTGCCCACCGGCGGCGGCCACGAGCAGCGCCCGCTTGCCCAGATGCTGGCCGCGCACGTCGGCCACATCGAGGAACGCATCTCCGGGTAGCGGCGCGCTGCACGAAGCAGCAGCGTCGCTGCCGGCGATCGTGCCGGGGCTCGCCCCGGCGCGCGTGCGGGCCGCGCCGAGCAGCGCACAGACCTCGCGCAGGTGCGTCAGAGCGTGCACGTCGACGGCGCGCGCGACCAGCAGTGCCTCGCCCCGATTGGCTGCCGGTATCAGGATCTGGTGCCGCGCGCGGCTCGCCTCCGCCGCAGCTGGCAGCAGGCCCCGCACCGGCCGCAGCTCGCCGCCCAATCCGAGCTCGCCGTAGAGCTCGCAGGGCGCGCCGAATTCAGCGCCGGTGCGCAGCTGTGCGCTCGCCTGCAGGATGCCGATCGCGATCGGCAGATCGTAGCGGCCGCCGTCCTTCGGCAGATCCGCGGGGGCGAGACTGACCGTGATGCGGCCCGCCGGAAATTCGAAGCCGCAGTTCTCGAGCGCGGCACGCACGCGCTCCTTGCTCTCGCGCACCGCCGTCGCGGGCAGTCCGACGATGTGAAACGTGGGGAGTCCGGGGGCCAGGTGCACCTGCACCTCGATGAGAGGCGCAGCAAGGCCGAGCTGGCCGCGGCACAGTGCCGTGGCGAGGTGCACGGCGAGGCTGTTCGCGAGCGGCGGCGGCACGGGCGCGGGCTCGCAACTGCCGGCGCTCCCGATCTTAGGGGTGCGCGCTCCCGCTGCCAGGCGTCTGCGGGGCGGGGGCCGACGCCGGGGAGTCAGGGCGCAGCGAGGCGAGTGCCTGCTCGAGCTCGTGCAGGCGCCTCTCGAGCGCTTCGGCCTTGGCTCGCGTGCGCTCCAGCACCTTGCTCTGCGCGTCGAATTCCTCGCGGGTCACCAGATCGAGACGCCCCAGGGTGGAGCGCAGCACGGCGCGGAAGTTGGCCTCGAGGTCCTGCTGCATGCCACGCAGCGCCGGCGGGACGTTCTCCAGCAGCTTGCGCGCGAGCTCATCGATGCGAAATGGGTCCATGGTCACTCCGAGTGTCGCCGATTGGTGCGTCGTACCACGAGCGCTGCTCCATTTTGATGCGGCCTCTAGGCGCATCGCTCCAAATCGGAGCAAATGGGCAGGGTGGCGCCGCCTAACTCATTGCGTGTGCTCAGCTTTTGGTCTGGCACGGAATCTGCACCTTTGCTGCGCGCCGAATCCTCAGCATACGCATGCACGAGGCCCGTGTCTGTGGGCTTTTACGGCGCGAACCACTCATAACGCTCGACTTCGTCCAGCCTATCGAACGCATCTTCCGGGGAGAGACCATGCTCATCGCTTCCAGTAGCCCGCTGCTCGCGTGCCGTGGGTCAGGTGCACTGCTCGGCAGCATACGGCCGCCACAGACCCGTCGGCTGAAGGCGGCGCCGCGCTGGATGGCCCTCGCGATCCTCGCTGGAGCGATCCTCGGCTGCAACCTGGCGCGCGCGGATGCGCAGGCACCCGGCGCTACCGCCGCCGATGCAGCATCGCCCGCGGCAGCGAGCGGCGTCTCGTCGTCCGCGAGCTCCGCGGCCCCCTCGGCGGCCGGCGTCGCGGCACCCGCCCCATCGGCCACGCCACCCGCCCCGCAACCGAACAAGGGCGACATGGCCTGGATGATGACGTCGACGGCGCTGGTGCTCTTCATGTCCGTGCCCGCCCTTGCGCTGTTCTACGGCGGTCTGGTCCGCAGCAAGAACATGCTCTCGGTTCTCATGCAGGTCTTCGTCGGCTTCTCTCTGATCACCGTGCTGTGGTGCGTGTACGGCTATTCCCTCGCCTTCACCCAGGGGAACAGCTTCATCGGCGGCTTCAGCCGGCTCTTCCTGAGCGGTACGTTCGATCCGGCGACGGGCACCTATTCGATGGCCTCGACACCCGATCGCAACACGCCGCTCGTGGAGCTCGTGTACGTCGGCTTCCAGGCGACATTCGCCGCGATCACGTGCTGCCTGATCCTCGGCTCTCTGGTCGAGCGCATCAAGTTCTCCGCGGCGCTCGTCTTCATGGTGATCTGGTTCACCTTCTCCTACTGCCCGGTCGCGCACATGGTGTGGTACTGGCCAGGTCCGGATGCCTTCACCTCGGCGGCGGCGGCGGACAAGGTGTCATCGACCGCGGGTCTCATCTGGCAGTGGGGCGCGCTCGATTTTGCCGGCGGCACGGTCGTGCACATCAACTCAGGCGTCGCGGGGTTGGTGGCCGCGGCGCTCCTCGGCAAGCGCATCGGTCTCGGCCGTGAGGTGATGACCCCGCACAGCCTGACGATGACCATGATCGGCGCCTCGATGCTGTGGTTCGGCTGGTTCGGCTTCAATGCGGGCTCGGCGCTCGAGGCCAACGGGACGGCGGCGCTCGCCTTCATGAACACCTATCTCGCCACAGCCTGCGCGGTGCTCTCGTGGATGGGCGCCGAGTGGGTGGTGAAGGGCAAACCCTCGATGCTCGGAGCGGCCTCCGGAGCGGTGGCGGGCCTGGTGGCGATCACCCCGGCGGCCGGCAACGTGGGCATCCCCGGTGCTTTCGTGATCGGTCTGGTGGTGGGCGTCGTGTGCTTCTGGGGCGTCACCGGGCTCAAGCGGATCACGGGCCTGTTCGCCGACGATGCGCTCGATGTCTTCGGGGTGCACGCCGTCGGCGGTATCTTCGGCGCGCTCGCGACGGGGATCTTCAACGACCCGCGCCTCGGCGGGCCCGGTCAGGTGGTCGACTGGGTCACGGGCAAGACGGGCTATCCGGGCATCTGGGCGCAGTTCTTGATTCAGCTCAAGGCCGTCTGCCTCGTCGTGGTGTGGACGGCGGTGGTCGCCTTCGTGGCGTTCTATCTGGTCAAGCTCGTGATGGGGGTCCGCGTCAGCGAGGAGGACGAGCGCGAGGGCCTCGACACCACGACACACGGCGAGCGCGCTTATACGATGTAGTCGCCAGACGCGCGGGTCGGCAACCCCCTTGCCCCCGGCACCCTGCGGGGGGTGCTCGTTCGTCGGGCGCGCCGGGCAAATTATTGGAAAATCGGCCGGGCGCGGGCGCGCTTTCCGGTGAGCCCAATGTGACGTGCGTCAAAGGCTGCGAGCGTGGCAGCCGCGATACTCCAGGCTAAGTTCATTGGACGCCCGGGCGTTGTGCCGAGGGCTGCCGACGGAGTGCGTTCGTCATGCGCCGATTTCCCCTGATCACGGTTTTGCTCGGCTTCAGTCTTGCGCTCGGCATGGGTATGGTCAGCCGCGCGGACGTGTGGAAGATCGTCGATTCGAAGGGCGAGGTGCAGTACACGGACCGCTGGGAGCCGGGGGCCGAGCTCATCAAGTCCGACCACCCGCGCGCGAACAGCGCGAGCGACGATGCCAAGAAGCAGCAGGACGCGAACGATAAGGTCGCGAGCGATCTCGCCAAGCAGGCTGCCACCCAGGCCGTGCAGAAGGATCTGCAGGCCGTGCATGCCGATCAGTGCAAGAAGGCGCAGGAGCGCTATCAGAAGGAGATCGACGCGCGCCGTATCTACAAGGAAGGCGCGGACGGCCAGCGCCAGTTCCTGAGCGATGCGGAGGCGGACCAGGAGCGCGTCCAGGCGCGCAGCGACATGGACGAGGCCTGCGGCAGCTCTTCCTCGAGCTCATCGAGTTGAACGGCAAAACATCCGCCTGCGGCGATTCTTGCGGACGGCGGCTGCGTTTGCACCGCTAAGAGGCGCGACTCTTGCCGGCTGCGCCTCGGGCCGCAGCGCGCGCTAGAGTAGGCGCCGACGGCACCCACGCCGTCGACACCGTCGAGGCTTTCCGAAGATGCGTACCGGGTTTGTCGGACTCGGCGCCATGGGAACTCACATGGCGCGCAATCTGCACCGCGCGGGCCTGCTCGGCGGTGTCTTCAATCGCACTCACGCCAAGGCACAGGCGCTCGCCGCCGAGCTCCATTGTGAGGCGTTCGCGGACGTGGCGGAGCTCGCCGCGCGCTGCGAGGCGCTGGTGCTGTGCGTCTCGGCCGATGCGGATGTGCTGCAGGTGATCGAGCAGATCGCCCCGCGGCTCGCGAGCGGTGCGCTGGTGCTCGACTGCTCCACGGTGAGCGCCGCCACGGCGCGCCGGGCCGCCGAGCAGCTACGCTCGCGCGGGGCTCAGTTCCTCGATTGCCCCGTGAGCGGCGGGGTGGAAGGCGCCCGGCAGGCGACACTCGCCGTCATGGTGGGGGGCGAGGCGAGCGCCTTCGAGCGCGCCCGGCCGCTGCTCGGGGCGCTCGGCAAGAGCATCGCCTACTTCGGGCCGAGCGGTGCGGGTCAGGCTGCCAAGGCGGCCAATCAGATCATGTGCGCCGGCATCATCCAGGCGGTCGCCGAGGCGATGGCCTTTGCGCAGGCGCACGGGCTGCCGCTCGATCGGCTGGTCGAGACCCTGGGCCAGGGCGCTGGCTCGAGCTGGTACTTCGTGCATCGCGCGCCGAACATGATCCGCGGGAGCTTTCCGGCCGGGTTTCGCGTGCGCCTGCACGCGAAGGACCTCGGTATCTGCCGCGACATGGCCGCGCGCTTCGGGGTCGCTCTGCCGGTCGTCGAGCGCATGCTGGGCGAGTACGCCGAGCTCATCGAGCGCGGCTACGGGGACGAGGACATCTCGGCCGATTTCCGCCTGAAGGCGGAGCTGTTCGCGCTCGGCAAGCGCAGCGGCCCCGCATGAAGCCCGAGGCGGGCCGCGGCGCGCCCCCGGCGATCTACCTGCCGGACCTGTGCACGCCCCGGGCGGCGCTCGCGGTGGTGCTGATCATCGAGCTCACCGCGGTCGTGCTCTCTCTCGCACGCACGCCGAGCGGCGTCAGCTTCTGGACCGATCTCGGCCGCACCTCGACGTTCCTGCTATGGATCGGGCTGATGCTCGCGAGCGTGCTGTGCTCGGCACGCGAGCGCCTTGCCAGGCTCGGTGTGGCGCACGGCTCGGCGCTGGTGCTGGCGCTCGTGACCGCGATAGTCACGCTGGTGTCGCAGGCGGCGCTGCTCGCCGGCCACAGCGCATTCATTCGCGCGGTGGGAGCCCAGGCGCTCTTCCCGCAGGAGCAGTGGGGCTTTCTCGCCCGCAACGTGCTCATCAGCCTCATCGTCGCGGGGCTCGCGCTGCGCTACTTCTACGTCAAGCACGAGTGGCGGCGCAACGTCGAGATGCAGGCGCGCGCCCGGGTGCATGCGCTGCAGGCGCGCATCCGCCCGCACTTCCTCTACAACAGCATGAACACCATCGCCGCGCTCACGCGCTCGGACCCCGCCTGCGCGGAGCAGGCCGTGCAGGACCTCGCCGACCTGTTCCGCGCCTCGCTCAGCGAGAAGCGCGACACCATCACGCTCGCCGAGGAGCTCAGCGTGGCGCGCATCTATCAGCGCATCGAGCAGCTGCGCCTCGGCCCACGCCTGCAGGTGCGCTGGGACGTGGACGCGCTGCCCCCGGATGCCCTGGTGCCCGGGCTGATGCTGCAGCCGCTGCTCGAGAATGCGATCTATCACGGCATCGAGCCGCGCGTCGACGGCGGCATCATCGAGGTGAGTGGCGAGCTCTCCGGCGGGCAGATCACGATCGTGGTGCGCAACCCCGTGGCGCCGGCCCAGAGCGACCGCGAGGGCAACCGCCTCGCCCTCGCCAACATTCGCGAGCGGCTCGCCCTCATGTACGGTCAGCGAGCGCTGGTGAAAGCCGGCCGTTTCGATGCCGAGTACATCGTGACGCTGCGCTTCCCGCACGTGGAATCGCGCGCGCGGCTGACCGCATGACGCACCGGGTCCTCATCGTCGATGACGAGCAGCCCGCGCGCGAGCGCTTGCGCGCGCTGCTCGGCGAGATCGGCGGCAGCACGGTGGCCGGCGAGGCGGCGACCGGCGCAGAGGCGCTGCAACTGGCCGAGCGCTGCCAGCCGACGCTCGTGCTGCTCGATGTGCGCATGCCAGGCATGGACGGCATCGAGACTGCGCAGCACCTGGCGGTGCTGCCCGAGCCTCCCGCCGTGGTCTTCGCCACGGCCTACGAGGAGTATGCGGTGAGCGCCTTCGAGGCGCGCGCCGTAGGCTACCTGCTCAAGCCCGTGCGCAAGGAGAAGCTCGCGGCGGCACTCGATCACGCGAGCCGCCTCGCGGCGCCGCAGCTGCGCGAGCTGCGCGCGGCAGGGTCGGGCTGTCGCACGCACATCGCATCGCGGCACCGGGAGGGCATCCGCCTGATACCGGTCGATGAGATCCGCTACTTCTCCTCGGATCAGAAGTACACGACCGTGCACCACGAGCGCGGCGAGGATCTCATCGAGGACTCGCTGCGGCTGCTGGAGGAGGAGTTCGCTGAGCTCTTCGTGCGCATCCACCGCAGCGCCCTGGTGAGCACGCGGCATCTGGATGCGATCGAGCGCAGCGCCAGCGGGCAGTACGCGGTGCGGCTGCGCGGCTGCCCGCAGCCGTTGCCGGTGAGCCGGCGCCTGGCGCGCGAGCTGCGCGAGCGACTACGCCTCTAGCGCTCGTCGGGGGCATAGTCGAAGGAGTCGAAGCTCAACTGCTCGGCGGGCAGACCGTGCGCGGGGAAGCTCCCGCGAACCGCGGTGATGAGCCCCGGCGGCCCCGCCGCGTAGACATCGTACGACTCGAGCCGCGGATGATCGGCGAGCACCGCCTGGTGAACCCAACCGAGGCGGTGATGCGCGCGAGTCACTTGCGAGGCGTGCGAAAGCACGGCCTGATAGCGCAGCCGAGGGTACTGGCGCGTCCACTCGAGCAGACGCTCGTCCTCGTACAGGTCGGCAGCCGTTCGCGCACCCCAGTAGAGCTCGAGCGAGCGGCTCGAGCCGCGCTCGAGGGCATGGCGCAGCATCGCCTTGAGCGGGGCGAAGCCGGTGCCCCCGGCGATGAGCAGCGCGGGTGAGTCCTGCTCACGGTAGATGAACTGGCCCAGGGGGCCCTCGATGCGCAGCAGCGTCCCCGCGCCCTGCGCGCCGAACAGGCGCCCCGTGAAGCGCCCACCCCGCACGTGCCGCACGTGCAGCTCCAGCAGCTCGCTGTCGTGTGGCGGGCTCGCGATCGAGAAGCTGCGGCGCTGGCCCTCCTCGAGAAGCACATCGAGATACTGTCCGGGGGCGAACTCCAATCGCTCGACGGACGGCAGCCTCAGGAACACCTGCTGCACGTCCGGCGCAAGCCGCTGCAGCCGGGCCACCCGGCACGGCAGGCTCTTGATCAGGCTCTCGGTGGCGCTCTGGACGGGGCGCGCCTCGACCACGAGGTCGCTCGCGGCACGGGCCTGGCACAGCAGCACCAGGCCGTCTCGAGCTTCCTCGGCGCTGAGGCCGAGCGGCGCGCCGTGCGGGTAATCGATGCGCCCGGCGAGCAGGCGTGCGCGGCAGGAGCCGCAATGGCCGCTCTTGCAGCTGTGCGGCAGATTCAGACCGGAGGCGAGCGCCGCATCGAGCACCGACTGATCGGCGCGTGCTTCGAGGATTCTCTCCTGGGGGATGAGGCGAACCCGGTGGCGAGTCACGCAGCGGCTCCGAGACGACGACGGCGCTATTATGCGTGATCGGTCCGGGCCGCCTTCACGGCCTCCGGAACGCCGCATCCTGCGACACGCGGCCCTCCTCATGACTCGGGTCATCCCTGTCGCTGCGATTGAGGTATGATTTTCCTCAGCATGGCGCGCGCGGGAGGATGCGAGTTTCCGATGCGCATCGACTTCACGAAGATGCACGGACTCGGCAACGACTTCATCGTCTTCGACGCGCCGCGCAACGCGCCCCTGCCCAGCCGCGAGCAGCTGCAGCGTCTCGCCTCGCGGCATACGGGCATCGGTTTCGATCAGGCGCTGGTGCTCGAGGCGCCTCGCCGCCCGGGAACCAGCATCTACTACCGCATCTTCAATGCCGACGGACTCGAGGTCGAGCAGTGCGGCAACGGCGCACGCTGCGTGGCGTCCCTGCTGCATCGGCGCCGCGGCGCCGACCCTGGCACGCTGCTGCTCATGGATAGTCCCGGGGGCCTGGTACGCGCTCGCGTGCGCTCAGCGTCCGAGGTCTCCGTCGACATGGGCGTGCCGAGCTTCGATCCGCGCGCCCTGCCCTTCGAGGCCCCAGCCGAGGCGCGCCTGTATGCGCTCGAGGTCGCCGGCACCACCCTCGAGATCGGCGCCGTCTCGGTGGGCAATCCGCACGCAGTGATCTTCGTGGAGCGGGTCGATGCGGCCCCGGTCGAGCGGCTCGGACCGGCCATCGAATCGCACCCGCGCTTCCCGCGCCGGGTGAACGTGGGCTTCGTGGAAGTCATCGACGCATCGAACGTGCGACTGCGCGTCTACGAGCGCGGCGCGGGGGAGACCCTCGCCTGCGGTACGGGAGCGTGTGCGGCGGTCGCCGTGGGCCGGCTGCTCGGCAGGCTCGCGAGCAGCGTGCATGTGCAGGCGCGCGGCGGGGAGTTGCGCGTAGACTGGGAGGGGCCGGCAGCCCCGATCTGGCTCACGGGCCCTGCCACGACCGTCTTCGAGGGGAATATCGAGTTGGGCGACGAACACAGCCAATCATCCAGCGTAGGGGTTCGACGGACATGAGCAGCACACGAGAGGCTCGCGGTGTTTCCGCGGCGCAGAGCGAGGACGAGACGGTAGTCCGCTATCTGCAGCACAACCCGGATTTCTTCGAGCGCCATCAGCCCCTGCTCGCACGGCTGCGGCTGCCCCACGCACGCACCGGCACCACCATCTCCCTCATCGAGCGTCAGGTCGAGGTGCTGCGCGAGCGCCACGCCGCGCTCGAGCAGAAGCTCGCCGAGTTCGTGCGGGTGGCCCGCTCCAACGACAGCGTTGCCGAGAAGATGCATCGCTTCACCAGGCGGCTGCTGGGCGCTACCACCCGCGCGGCGGCCATCGAGCAGCTCGAGGCGAGCCTGCGCGAGGATTTCGATGCGTTTCACTCGGTGCTGGTCCTGATCGCTGCGCAGGGCGAGCTACCCGCCCAGCGCTTCGTGCGCGCCGTGTCCGCCGAGGATCCCCACCTCAAGTCCTTCGAGTCGCTGTTCGCGAATGGCAAGCCGCGCTGCGGCCAGGCACGCGACTCGCAACGCGAGTTCCTGTTTCCGACCGACGCACAATCCATCGGCTCGGTGGCGCTGATCCCGCTGGGCGAAAAAGGCTCGGTCGGGCTGCTCGCGCTCGGCAGCACGGATCGCGACCGCTTCCATCCTGGCATGAGCACCGAGTTTCTGGCACGCCTGGGGGAGCTCATCACGGACGCGCTCGCGCGCGGCTGATCCCGCCGCCGCCGGCGCCATGACGCCCGCTGCGCTCGAGTGGCTGGCGCGCTTTCGGCGCCACCTCACGAGCGAGCGCAATCTCTCCCGGCATACGGCCGCGGCGTACGACCGCGACCTCGCGGCGCTGGTGCGCTTCTGCGATGCGCAGCGGCTCGAGGATTGGAACGCGGTCGACAGCCAGCACGTGCGGGTGTTCGCCGCGCAGTCCCACGCGCGGGGCCTCGACCCGCGCAGCATCCAGCGGCGACTCGCGGCGGTGCGTACCTTCTACGGCTTTCTGCTGCGCGAGCGAGCCGCCACGCGCAACCCCGGGCTCGAGGTGCGCGCTCCGAAGGCGACCCGGCGCCTGCCGGCCACGATCGATGCGGATCAGATGGCGCGACTCCTCGAGCTGCCGGCCGGGCAGCCGCTGGTGACGCGCGACCGCGCGATGCTCGAGCTCTTCTATTCCTCGGGACTGCGCCTGGCGGAGCTGGCGGGGCTCGCGGTGGGCGATGTCGATCTCAAGGACCGTACCGTGAGCGTGCTCGGCAAGGGCAGCCGCGCCCGCATCGTGCCGGTCGGGCGCATGGCGCTGCGCGCGCTGCAGGCGTGGCTCGCCGAGCGGGCCGGCGTTGCGCGCGCGGACCAGCCGGCGCTCTTCGTCGGCCGTGGCGGCCAGCGCCTCGGGGCACGCGCCATCCAGCTGCGGGTCGCCTACTGGGCGCGCCGTCAGGGTCTGCCGATGCATGTGCACCCCCACCTCTTTCGCCATTCCTTCGCCTCGCATCTGCTCGAATCGGGCGGCGATCTGCGCGGGGTCCAGGAGATGCTGGGCCATGCCAACCTGGCGACGACCCAGATCTACACTCACCTTGATTTCCAGCACCTGGCCCGCATCTACGACGCTACCCACCCCCGCGCCCGCCGCAAACCATGAGCTTCGACCCCCACAGCACCACGATTCTCGCCGTACGCCGCAGGGGCGCCGTCGCCATGGCCGGCGACGGTCAGGTCACCCTGGGCAATACCGTCATGAAGGGCAACGCGCGCAAGGTGCGCCGTCTCTACAACGACAAGGTCCTCGCAGGCTTCGCGGGCGGGACGGCCGATGCGTTCACGCTGTTCGAGCGCTTCGAGGGCAAGCTCGAGAAGTACGGCAATCTCACCCGCGCCGCCATCGAGCTCGCCAAGGACTGGCGCTCCGATCGCTACCTGCGCCGCCTCGAGGCCCTGCTGCTGGTCGGTGACCGGGAGAAGCTCTTCGTGATCTCGGGCAACGGCGATGTGATCGAGCCGGAGCACGACGCGGCAGCGATAGGCTCGGGCGGTGCCTACGCACTCGCCGCGGCGCGCGCGCTGCTCGAGGGCTCCGATCTCGATGCCCGCGCGATCGTCGAGCGCTCCCTCAACATTGCTGCCGACATCTGCATCTACACCAATCGCAATCTCGTCATCGACGAGCTCAAGTAAACGGAAACCGCTTTCATGTCCGCGCTCACGCCCCGCCAGATCGTCCAGGAGCTGGACAAGCACATCATCGGCCAGGACGCCGCCAAGCGCGCCGTGGCCATCGCCCTGCGCAACCGTTGGCGCCGCATGCAGGTGGACGAGCCGCTGCGCCAGGAGATCACCCCGAAGAACATCCTGATGATCGGGCCGACGGGCGTGGGCAAGACCGAGATCGCGCGGCGTCTGGCCAAGCTCGCCCATGCGCCGTTCGTCAAGGTCGAGGCCACGAAGTTCACCGAGGTGGGCTACGTCGGGCGCGATGTGGACTCCATCATCAAGGAGCTCGCGGACGTCGCCGTCAAGATGACCCGGGAGCAGGAGATGGAGAAGGTGCGCCAGCGCGCACGCGAGGCGGCCGACGAGCGGGTCCTCGATGCCCTGCTGCCGCGTCCGCGGGTCATGGGATTCTCCACGGACGAGCCCGCTCCGCCGCGCGATGCGGACACCCGCCAGCGCCTGCGCGTGATGCTCGCGAGCGGCGAGCTCGATGAGCGGGAGATCGAGGTGGAGCTGCGCGCCATGCCGATGGGCGTGGAGATCATGGCTCCCCCCGGCATGGAGGAGATGCAGCAGCAGCTCTCGAGCATGTTCCAGAGCCTGGGCAGCAATCGCACCCGCACGCGCAAGGTGAAGGTGCGCGAGGCCATCAAGCTGCTGACCGACGAGGAAGCGGGCAAGCTCATCAACGAGGACGAGCTCAAGGTGAATGCGCTGGCGAACGCCGAGCAGAACGGCATCGTCTTCATCGACGAGATCGACAAGGTGACACGGCGCCAGGAGACCCTGGGTGCCGACGTCTCGCGCGAGGGCGTGCAGCGGGACCTGCTGCCGCTCGTCGAGGGCTCGACCGTCGCAACCAAGTACGGCCCGGTGAAGACCGATCACATCCTGTTCATTGCCTCGGGCGCGTTTCACCTCTCCAAGCCCTCGGATCTCATCCCGGAGCTGCAGGGCCGGCTGCCGATCCGCGTCGAGCTCGAGTCGCTCAAGGTCGAGGATTTCGTGCGCATCCTGACCGAGCCCGACGCCTCGCTCACGTCGCAGTACCGGGCGCTGCTCGCGACCGAGAACGTGCAGGTGCAGTTCTCACCCGAGGGCGTGCGGCGCATCGCGGAGATCGCCGCTCAGGTGAATGAGCGCACCGAGAACATCGGCGCGCGACGCCTGCACACGGTCATGGAGCGGCTGCTCGAGACCGTCTCCTACGAGGCCGCCGAGCAGGGCGGCGAGGCCATCGTCATCGACGCGCGCTACGTCGAGGACCACCTCGGCAATCTCGTGAAGGACGAGGACCTCAGCCGCTACATCCTCTAGGCGGCGGACCGGCGGTCCGGCGGAGCGCGCCGGGCTACAGTCTTTCGACAGCGGTGAACACCGCCACCCGCTGCTGCAGCAGCAGCCGGTGCGCCACGATGAACACGTAGTACGTGGCGATGTCCCACAGTACGCGCGTGGCGGTCGCATTCAGGAGCAGTGGCGAGCGGCTGAGCTCACCGAGCGCGGGCGCGGCGAACCAGCCGAGGAGCAGCAGTGCCAGGGCCGCTGCGAAGAACAGCAGGCCGGCCCGAGTGAGCTGCATACGCCCGCGCAAGCGGTACGTGTAATACGCCCGGGTGCGCAGCCAGATCATCCCGGCGAAGAAGACCGTCGAGATGAGCGCCGCGAGCTGCTGCATGCTCATCGGCCGCGGGCTCGCAGCCAGGTGTCCGCGCCCCCGGCGCGGCTACTCCGGCAGACCACCCGGCGCCGCCGCCGAGTCCGCCAGCGCGAGGCTTGCGAGCTCGTCGTCCGAGAACGAGGCGAGCCAGAGCGCGCAGCGTGCGCGGCGCAGCTCGGCGCTCGGCACCTGGATGCGGCACTGGCGTACCGCCCCGAGCAGCGCGGTGTCGGCCTGCACGCGGGCCGCGATGCCTTCGGACTGCAGCCGCCCGAGCAAAGCGTGCGCCGAGAGCGTATCCGCCACGACCGCGGCGGTCTCCCAGGTATCCTCGCTGCCCATCGGTTGTAAGCTCGTGCGTCTGCCTTGCGGCTAATCTCGCGCACCAGCACCTGCAAAAGCAAGCCGGGGCCGTAGCCGCGGGGCAGCCCGCCGGCGCGCCGGAGTCAGTCTCCAGGGATCAATGCAGTGCAGCGCTCGAGCGCGGGCGCAGCGAGCCGAAGCGGTACGCATAGATCTTGGTGAACTCGGCACCGTAGAGAAAGATCTGCGCCGAGTAGTACACCCATATCAGCACCACGAGCAGCGAGCCGGCGGCGCCGTACATCGAAGTGGCAGCGCTGTTGCCGAGATACACGCCGATCAGGTGCTTGCCGATGTCGAACAGCAGCGCGGTTACCGCGGCACCGGTGATCACGTCGCGCCACGCGATCGGCACCGACGGCAGCATCTTGTAGATCGTGGCGAAGAGCGCCGTCACCAGCGCGAAGCTCACGAGGAAATTCAGGCTCTGCAGCAGCAGGCTCGTGCCGCTGCCGTCCCAGAGGTTCGCGAACGCCGCGAGCACGGCGCTCAGCACCAGCGAGATGAGCAGCAGAAAGCCGAGTGCGAGGATGAGGCCGATCGAGAGCAGCCGGGTGCGCAGGAAATCCCAGAGGTAGCGCAAGAAGCCGCTGCTCGGCGCGCGCGGCGCATCCCAGATCTGATCGAGCCCATCCTTGAGCTCGGCGAGCGCGCTGGTCGCGCCGATCGCGAGCGTGATGATCCCGATCACGGTGGGCAGCGTGCCGCGCCCGGGACGTGCGGCGCTCGCGATCATCGCCTGCACGGTCTGCGCGCCCACCGGCCCGAGCAGCGCCTTCATCTGCGCATAGATCTGCCCGCGCGCCGCCTGCTCGCCGAAGGCCGTGCCGGCGATGGCGATGGCGATGATGAGAATCGGCGCGAGCGAGAAGGCCGTGTAGTACGCGAGCGCCGCACCCTTGCGCGGTGCGCGGTCCTCCGCCCAGGCGATCCCTGCATCGCGCACCAGCAGCCACAGCTCGTGCACGTCGTGCCACGGGCGCAGGCCTGCCCGCCGGGGCGCCCGCCCGAGTGCCGAATGGCGGTGCCGCTGCTCGGCGCCGCCCGGCCCGGGCTCACGTGGCGGGGCGAGGCGGCTCGCAGGCTGCCGGCCGTTGCCCTGCTGCTCGCGCTCGAGGCGGCTGCCGCGGGGCGCGCCCGCCCCGTTGCCGCCTGCGGCGCGCCTCGCGCCCTCGCCGGGGTGCTCACTGCCGCCTGCGGCGCCGGTGCGCCCGCCGCGCATTCTCGAGCGCCCGCGGGGCTTGTCCATCAGGAACCCTCCTGCGCGCGCTCGAGGAAGTCCCGAGGCTACTGCCTCGACGCCGTGCCGCCGTCGTCGCGGGCCTCGACCTCATCGGAGAAGTACAGCGGTCGCTCACGCTCGCTCTGGGGGTCCACCGCGTACAGCAAATCGGTGAGCTCGTCGGCGTGCTCCTCCTCCTTGGCGAGGATCTCCTCCATCATGATGCGCGACACCGGATCGCGCTCGCCGAAGAAGCGAATGATCTCGCGGTAGCTCTCGATGGCGATGCGCTCGGCGATCAGGTCCTCGCGGATCATGTCCGCGAGCGAGCTGCCCTCGCGGTACTCGCTGTGGCTGTGGCTCGTGAGCGTGTCGGGATTCATCTGTGGCTTGCCCCCGAGCTGCTTGATGCGCTCGGCGATGCGCTCGGCATGCTCCTGCTCCTCGCGGGCGTGCTCGCGAAACTCCTCCTTCACTGCCTGCGAATGGATGCCGGTGGCCATGTAGTAATGAAACTGGTAGCGCAGCACGCACACGATCTCGGTGGCCAGAGCCTCGTTGAGGATGGATACCACCCGCTCGCGGTCGAGCTGGTAGTCATCGGTGACGGCGCCCTCAGTGATGTGGCGGCGCGCGCGCTCGCGCAGCTCGGCGATGCGCCGCACGTGCTCGGGATCCTTCTTTACGGCCATGCGACCTCCTCGGATGCGTCGGAACGATGACTCGGCGGCTGCGCAGGGCGACGGCGCCGCCGGGTTTTCAGCAAGCACAGTGCCCGGCGTGAGCTCAGCGGAGGACGCTCGCCGCCCCGGCGCCGGCGCCGGTCGCAGAACGGTGAGCCGGAACGCCGAGCCGTGTCGCCGCCGTGGCATTCAGAGCGAGTGCGGCGGAGATGTGGGAGAGATGGGTGAGCCCCTGCGGGTAATTGCCGAGCAACTCGCGCTGGCGCGGATCGTATTCCTCGGAGAACAGGCCGAGATCGCTGGCGCAGCGCTCGGCACGCGCAAAGAGCTGCCGGGCGTCGCGCTTCCTGCCCTGCCGCGCGAAGCATTCGGCGAGCCAGAAGGTGCAGGCGATGAAGGCACCCTCCCTGCCCTTGAGCCCGTCCTCGCTGCGGTAGCGCACCACCATGCCATCGGCGCTCAGCTCGCGATGGATCGCGGCGGCCGTGCGCCGCATGCGCTCGTCCTCGTAGGCCACGAATTGCACGGACGGCAGCAGCAGCAACGAGGCGTCGAGCTCGCTCGTGCCGAAGCTGCGCACGAACACACCGCGGCGATGGTCGACACCGCGCCGCTCGATGGTGGCGCGCAGCAAGTCGCGCTCGCGCCTCCAGCGCGCGAGCGGGGCATCGAGTCCCTGCCGCTCGGCGAGCGCAATGCCGCGCGCGATGGCGGACCAGCACATGACTTTCGAGTGCACGAAGTGGCGTGGGCGGGAGCGCACCTCCCAGATGCCCCGATCGGGCTCGCGCCAGCGCGCGATGGCGCGCTCCACCAGCTCGACGAGGAAGCGCCAGCCGGCATCCGAGACGCCTCTGTCGCGCTCGCTCCAGCGCCAGGACAGCTCGAGGATGAGACCGTAGATGTCCGCCTGGAACTGCTTGGCGGCTGCATTGCCGATGCGCACCGGGCGCGAGCTGCGCCAGCCCTGCAGCTGCTCGAGCGCGAATTCCTGCACGCGCCGCTTGCCGTCGACGGCATAGATGACCTGCAGATCGTCGGCGTTGCCCGCGGCGCTGCGCATGATGAACTGTCCGAAGGCCGTGGCCTCGGCCTCGAGGCCGAGGGCGGAGAGTGCGCGCACCGTGAACACCGAGTCACGCACCCAGCTGTAGCGGTAGTCCCAGTTGCGCTGGCCCCCGACCTTCTC
This sequence comes from Steroidobacteraceae bacterium, assembly GCA_035504015.1. Classification (GTDB taxonomy): domain Bacteria; phylum Pseudomonadota; class Gammaproteobacteria; order Steroidobacterales; family Steroidobacteraceae; genus JASHUC01. The sequence continues at coordinate 13,230 of DATJSR010000094.1, read as the reverse complement.
CGGCAGCGAGGTCGTCGGGGCGGCGACGATGGCACCGGTCGGTGCGTAGGTGAGCGCTTTCAGTACCATCGCCGAGCGCACCACCCCGGTGCCCGCCTGCGGGGGATAGTGCAGGCGCGCGGCCCACGCCTGCCACCAGGCGTGCGTCTCCTTGTAGTGCGCGGCGAGCTGCGCCTGCTCCTCGGGCTTCGCCAGCTCGCTGTCGAGCGCCTGCGGCGCCACGAATTGCACGGCCACGTGGCGTCGCTCGCCCCGCGTCACCTCCACCTCGGCGCACAGCGCGTGCTCGCCGGCGCTCACCAGGTTCATGTCCCCGAGAAACAGCAGCCCGGTGTTGCCGCCGACGGCGACGTGCGTGCCGTGCCCGTTACGATGAATCCAGGGACGCACCTCCCCGAAATCGAAGCGCGGCAGGATGCGCACGTCGAATCGCATGCGACCGCGCACGCCTTCGATCATGCGCACGAGCTCGCGTCGCGGGCGATGGCGACCCCCCTCGCGCATCGCGAAGAAATCCACCACCCGTGCCTCGCCGGCTCGCGAGCGGTAGTGGGTCACGAGCATCAGCGTGCCGGGCAGATACTCCCGCTTGGACGTGCAGTGCACGTCGGGTCGCACCTCGAAGTAGCCCCCCTGCTCCCAGTCGAGCAGCCGGCCGAAGACACTGTCGGAATCGAAGCGCGGCAGGCAGCACCAATCGATCGAGCCCGCTCGCGAGATGAGCGCCGCGGAATGACAGTCGCCGATCAGGGCGTAGTCACCGAGCGAGGGGTACTGCTGGCTATCGGGCACGCTCATGCCCTGGCTCTTACGCAAGGCGCATGCCCGCCGGCCCGCGCGAGCGCGCGAGCCGGCGGCGTCACTCTACCTCGGCCGCCCGCCCTTCAGGCGGCGCGGTCGGCGACGTTCTTGACGCTCAGCCCGAAGCGGCGCGCCTCGGCGAAACGCTGCGCAATATCGCTCCAGCTCCACAGATTCCACACGGCCTCGAAGAACTTGGCCTTCTCATTGAAGTACTGCAGGTAGTACGCATGTTCCCAGGCATCGAGCACCATGAGCGGCACGGCCCCTTGGAGCGTGCTCGACTGGTGGTCGTGGATCTGCGTGATGAGCAGCTGCTGCGACAGCGTATCCCACATGAGCGCGGCCCACCCCGACCCCTGGATGGTCGCGGCCGTCTTCGACAGCTGCTGCTTGAAGGCGTCGAAGCTGCCGAAATGCCTCTCCAGTGCCTGCGCGAGCTCACCGCTCGGGCGCCCGCCCGCCTTGGGCGCGAGATTGCGCCAGAACAAGCTGTGCAGCACGTGCCCCGAGACATTGAAGGCGAGCGTGCGCTCGAGCGTGCCGACGCTGTCGAAGCTGCCCTTGTGGCGCGCCTCCTCCAGCTGCTCGAGTGCCTTGTTGGCGCCATCGACGTAGGCTTTGTGGTGCTTGTCGTGATGCAGCTCCATGATGCGTCCGGAGATGTGCGGCTCGAGCGCACCGTAGTCATACTCCAGATCCGGTAGCACGTAACGCGTCATACGGGTCTCCTTACTGCTTGCGAGATGCTGCGCTCGTGCGCAGCCTTCCGAATTGAACACCTCGATCGGCGCCGAGCATCATACGGCCGCTTCGTGTCGGTTCTGCCACAGCAACTTCTGCACCCGCAGCGCGGCGTGCCGCTAGAATCCCCCGGGCCCTATGCCAGAGTCCGACGCACACTCCCCGGCGCCCCTGCCGCGTCCGCTGGCGGCACTTTCACGCCTGCCGCTGTCGCTGCTCTACGCCTGCGGGGCCTGCGTCGCCGTGCTGGCGCATCGCGTGCTGCGCTACCGCGTCGGGGTGGTGCGTGACAATCTGGCAGGCGCGTTCCCGCAGCTCGAGCCACGCGCGCGGCGCGTGCTCGAGCGCACCTATTACCGCCGCCTCGGCGAGCTCGCCGCTGAGGTCCTGAAGGCACCGACGCTTGCCCCGCAAGAGCTGACGGCGCGCGTGAGGCTCGCGGGACTCGAGCGGCTGCGAGCCGAGCTCGCCGCGGGGCGCTGCGTGCTGGTGGTGGCCGCGCATCAGTGCAACTGGGAATGGCTGCTGCTCGGCCTGTCGCTGCAACTCGGCTACCCGCTCGAGGCGGCCTACAAGCCGCTGCACCATGCGCGCGGCGAGCGCTGGATGCAATCGCTGCGCACGCGCTTCGGCAGTCGCCTGGTGCCGGCGAAGGAGCTGCTCACGAGCATCCTGCGCCGGCGCGAGCCGCGCGTCATCGCGATGGTGGCCGACCAGGAGCCGGTCACGAGCGAATACAAGTGGTGGACGCGCTTTCTCAACCGCTCGACGGCCTTCTACATGGGACCGGAGAAGATCGCGCAGGTCACGCGCTTCGCGGTGTTCTTCGCCGCCATGCGGCGCCTCGAGCGCGGGCGCTATGCGGTCACGTTCGAGCCGCTGGCGGCCGCGCGCGAGGTGCTGCCGGCGGGGGCGCTCACCGAGCGTTATGCGCGCGCAGTGGAGGCGCAGATCAGTGCCGCGCCTGCGGATTGGACGTGGTCGCACCGGCGCTGGAAGCTGCGCCGGCCGGTGTACGCCGCTGCCGCCGACCCGCTCGATCAGGGACACCCTTGAGCGCGCAAGGCGCTCGGCCGCGCAGGCGGCCGAGCGCCACCGTCCGCGTGAGCCTACGGGCTCGTGCTCGAGCTCGTGGACGAGCCGCTGGTGGTCCCGGCGGGCGGCGTGCTGCTGGTGCTCGAGTTGTCGGGCGCGCCACCCGGTGCCGTGCTCGGCGGCGGGGTAGTGGTGTCCGCGCTCGAGGACGTGCTCGTGGTGGTCTCCGTCGAGCTTCCGGGCCCGCTGGACTGCTGATGCGTGCAACCGGCCGCCAGCAGCAGCGCGGCGATCGACAGAAAGAGCAAGCTGCGGTTCATAAGAGCTCCTGTTGAACGGTGATGAATCGACGTGCCGTCAGTATTGAATCCGCGCGGGAGACCTGCCCCAGGGCCTGCTGCGCCTCTCCCGGCCCACGGCGCAGCTCCCGATGCATCTTCGGCAGCGGAGCGAGCAACAAGAACGGTTCCCGGCCACCAACGTTCCCTTGCGCCAGCGTAGACTCATCGGATGAGAGAACCCCGCAGCTTCGCGGCCGCCGTGGCGCAGCCGTCATTCAGTGTCTCCAGGCTCGTGAGCCTCGCGCTCCTGCTCACGCTCTGCGCCTTGCTCGGCTTGAGCGCTGTCCACGCCGAGGAGCCGAGTGCGCGGCGTCCGCTCACCGGTGCGCAGGTGCTCGCCGCCTCGCAGCCCTCCGAATGGGCACCGCTCGACCCGCAGAACACGATCTATTTCGAGCTGCCCGCGGGACGTGTCGTCATCGCGCTCGCCCCCGGCTTTGCCTCGCGCTACGTCACCAACATCAAGCTGCTGGTGCGCCAGGGCTTCTTCGACGGCACGCCGATTCTGCGCGTGCAGGACGATTACGTGACTCAGTGGGGCGATGCCTCATCGCCCGAGCGCCCGCTCGGCGCCGCGCAGCGCACACTGCCGGCAGAATTCATGGTCTCCGCGCGCGAGGTGCCGTTCACGGCACTACCCGATCCGGACACCTATGCGCCCGAAGTCGGCTTTTCGGAGGGCTTTCCCGCGGCACGCGATCCGAAGATCGGGCGTGCCTGGCTCGTGCACTGCTACGGCATGGTCGGCGCGGGCCGGGATGTGGATGTGGACAGTGGCAACGGCAGCGAGCTCTACGCGGTCATCGGCCAGGCGCCCCGTCAGCTCGACCGCAACATTGCGCTGGTCGGGCGCGTGGTCCAGGGCATGGAGCTGCTCGCGGCGCTGCCGCGCGGCAAAGGCGAGCTCGGGTTCTACGACAAGCAGCAGCCGCGCCCGATCATCCGTGCGGCTCACGTCGCCGCCGATGTGCCGGTGGAACAGCGCACCGCGCTCGAGGTGCTGCGCACAGACAGTCGCTCGTTCGCCGAGTGGGTGGAGTCCCGGCGCAACCGTCGCGATCCGTGGTTCAAGGTGCCGGCCGGACGGATCGACGTTTGCAACATTCCGATACCGGTCCGCGCGGCACGCCCCACCGCTCAGTCGGAAGGCGCGACCAGCAGCGCCCACTGAGGTCAACCTGCGCGCACAGCGCGCTTCAGCGCCAGGGACGGCCGTTGGCTCGCGGCACGGCGCGGCCGGAATGCAGCCCCTGCGCCTGGCGGCGGCGCTGACGCGATTGCTGCAACATCTGCTGACGCTGCTGCGGCGTCGCCCGCTGCCACTGCTGGCGCAACTGCTGTCGCCGCGCAAGCGGCAGCCTCTGGAACCGCCGGAAGTTCTCGCGCACGGCCTGCTGGCGCTCGGGCGGCAGTGCGCGGAATGCCTCCCACCTCTGGCGCAGCATCTGCCGGCGCTCTGGCGGCAGTGCCTGAAATGCCTTGAAGCGCTGGCGCGCAAGGGACCGCTGCTGGGGGTTCATTTGCAGCCAGCGATTGCTGCCGCGGGCGAGCGCCTGTTGGCGCTGCGGCGGCAGGCTGTCCCACTGGCCGCCGAAGCGCCCGAGCAGCTGCTGCTGCTGCGGGGAGAGGCTCGACCAGGGTACCCGCGGCGGCGGGGCCGGTGCGGCCTCGGGGGAGCCGAATCCCGGTGGCGTGCCCGCAGGCGGCGGCGCCTGGGCAAAGGCCGGCAGCGCCGCGCCGAACAGCAGAAGGAGAAGCAACCAGCGAGCGCTAATCATCTTGCTTGCCACCTGTCGGAGGAGGCGGGCTGTGCGGAGCCGTCGCCACCTTCGTCGGGTCGGTGTGGGCCAGATAGCTGAGCCATGCGTCGTCCTCGGAGCCGACGCTGCCGAGAAACTCAAACAGATCCGAATCGTCGGTCGACACCGCGCTGGAGCTCGAGCTGGAACTCGATGATTGCTTGTCGTCGGCGCGCGGCACCGACGAGAGCCCGCAGGCGAGCGTCATCGCCGCCACGAGCCACCAGCCTCTCCCTGTAGTCCGCGCAGACATGCGAGCTCCACACGCTGCACGAACGCGCGCCGAGCCGCGGCGCGCGAGCCATCTCAACCGCTCGCCCCGGCGCTCGCCTGCTCGGCAGGCGCAGCAGCCTGAGCGCCCTGATCCGCAGCCCACTCGTAGAACGAATGATCGTCGTCCTCTGCGAGGCGCATGCCGTCCTCGTCGGCGAGCATGTCGAGCACCTCGATGGAAGGCTGCGCGCCCTCGGCCTTGGGCCTCAAGAGCCCCGGGCTCAAATTGAGCAGCAGCAAGCCGAACAGCAGCGCCGCAGCCAATCCACCGGTCACCGGCATCAGCCGCAGCCTACGCCAGCGCTGCTTGCCGGATGCCGCCATGCTCGCGAGCGCGGCCTGGCGCGCGCGATTCAAACGCGAGCGGGTACGTGCATCGACGTACAGCAGGCTCTCCTGCAGCACGGCGCGCGCGCGCAGCTCCAGCTCGCTCAGATTTTCTTCCCGTATCGTCATGACTCGATGCTCTTCAGATCTGCAGCTCGAGCTCCCCGAGCCGCGCACGCAGTGCTTGCACTGCGCGGAAATAATGTGTCTTGACGCTCCCTTCGGAGCACCCCATCGCCGCCGCCGTCTGCGCCACGTCCATGCCCTCGAGGTTGCGCAGCAGAAACGCCTGGCGTTGCCGCGGCGGCAGCTGCTGCAGAGCCTCCTCGAGCGCGGTCATCGCCTCGTCCATCTCGAGCCGCGCGATCGGCGCTGGATCGGCGCTCGGGGCCTGAGCGATGGGGTCGACCTCGTCCTCTTCCTCGTCGCGCCGGAAGGGCAGCCACGCCATGACGCGACCCCGCACGGTACGCCGGCGCTGCATGTCGCGCACGCGATTTTCCAGAATGCGGTAGAAAAGCGGCTTCCACTCCTCGGGCGTGCGGTCGGCATAGGCTCGGGCGAGCTGCAGCATCGCATCCTGCACGGCATCGAGCGCATCGTCCTCGTTGCGCAGTCCCGCTTGCGCAATCTTGAATGCCTTCAGCTCCACGCTGGCCAGGAACTGGTTGAGCGCGCGCGAGCGCAGCTCAGCTGTGGTGTCGTTCAATAGCGTGCCGCCGTGCACTGCCGCGGGCGTGTTATAAACGGGCGCGAGCGTAGCAAAGGCGTTCATGGGGCGTACAACGCCTCGCACCGCGGCGGGGTTGACCTGTCTGCGTTCGGCGTCAGCCGCCTGTCGGCGCCGGTTTCCTCTCCCAAGACCGCTCTAGCATATAAGTGTTTGAATTTGAAAAGGATCCTCCAGGCGTGGACGCCGGGACCGCCGGAGGCGGCATTCTGCGGATTGCCCTGGACGTGCCGCTGCGCCGCCTCTTCGATTACCTCCCTCCAGCGCACGCTGGCGGGGCGGCGCCGGGCCGGCGCGTCCGCGTGCCCTTCGGGCGGCAGCGCCTGCTCGGCGTGGTGCTCGAGAGTGCCCCCTGCTCCGAGATCGAGCCGGGCAAGCTCAAACAGGCGGTACTGCTCGAGGAGCCCCCGGTGCTCGATGCCGCGGCTCTCGAGCTGCTGCGCTGGTCGGCCGATTACTACCACCATCCGATCGGGGAGGTCATTGCAGCCGCGCTGCCGCGGGCAATTCGCCAGGGCGCACCGCTCGCGGCCCTCGAGACCCGCTGGCGCGCGACGGATGCCGGCCATGCGGGGCTCGGCGGCTCCGAGCTCGCCCGGGCGCCCAGGCAGCGCGCACTCCTCGGGCTGCTTGCGCAGCATCCCGACGGGCTGAGCGAGGAGGGGCTCGATGCGGCCTCGCCCGGCTGGCGCGCGGCGGCGCGCGCTCTCGAGCAGCGCCGCTTCGTGAGGCGGCTCGAGCAGCCGATAGCCGCCTCGGCGGCACCCCTTCCCGCCTCCTCGGTGCCCGCCGCGGTCGCCTCGACGGCGCAGGCCGGTGAAACCGAGAGTCCCGAGCTCAGCGCCGCACAGGCCGAGGCGGTCCAACGCATCCGCGCGAGCTTCGGGCAATTCACCCCGTGGCTACTGCAGGGTGTCACCGGCAGCGGCAAGACCGAGGTCTATCTGCGACTCGCCGCGGAGGTCCTGGGCCGGGGCCAGCGGGTCCTCGTGCTCGTGCCCGAGATCGGACTCACGCCACAGCTGCTCGAGCGCTTTCGTGCGCGGCTGCGCTGCCCGCTCGCCGTGCTGCACTCCGGTCTCAGCGACCAGGAGCGCCTCGCTGCCTGGCGCGCCGCCTTCGGCGCCCAGGCCGGCGTGGTCATCGGCACGCGCTCGGCGGTGTTCGCGCCGGTGCCGCAGCTCGGGTTGATCGTGGTCGACGAAGAGCACGATGCCTCCTTCAAGCAGCACGACGGGGGCTTTCGCTACTCGGCCCGCGACCTGGCCGTCCGCCGCGCGCAGCGTGCCGGCGTGCCGATCGTGCTCGGCTCGGCGACCCCCTCGCTCGAGACGCTGCACAACGCCGAGACGCATCGCTACCAGCGCGCATGGCTGCCGTACCGGGCGCGCGAGGCGGCGCCCCCGCGGCTCGCGCTCGTCGACCTGCGCGCGCATCCGGCCAGGAACGGACTCTCGACGCCCGTCGTGCAGGCGATCGAGCGGCACCTCGCCGCCGATGGCCAGGTGCTCGTATTCCTCAATCGGCGCGGCTACGCGCCCACCCTGCTGTGCACGGCGTGCGGCTGGGTCGCCCCCTGTGGCGCCTGCGACGCGCGCCTCACGGTGCATCAGGCGGCACAGCGACTGCGCTGTCATCACTGCGGCGCGGATGCACCGCTGCCGGCGCGCTGCCCGCAATGCGGTTTTGCGCTGAAGCCCGTGGGGCAGGGCACCGAGCGCATCGCCGAGGCGCTCGCCGAGCTCTTTCCGCAGGCCGCGCTCGTGCGCCTGGACCGCGACGTGGTGCGGCATCGCGAGGACCTGCAGAGCGCGATCACGCAGATCCGCTGCGGCGCGGCGCGCATTCTCATCGGCACCCAGATGGTCACCAAGGGTCACGATTTCCCGAACATGACGCTGGTCGCCGTGCTCAATGCCGATCAGGGACTTTTCAGCAGCGATTTCCGGGCGCCCGAGCGGCTGGCGCAGACGATCGTGCAGGTCGCCGGGCGGGCGGGGCGCGGCAGCCGCGCGGGAGAGGTGCTGATTCAGACGGAATTTCCCGATCATCCGCTGCTCGCGCATCTGCTCGCGGAAGGCTACGAGGGATTCGCGCGCACCGCGCTCGCCGAGCGGGCCGAGGCGTGCTGGCCGCCCTTCAGCCGCCTGGCCGCGGTGCGCGACAGCGCCACCTCGGCGCCCGAGGCGCTGCAGTTCCTGAGCGAGGCGCGGCAGATCGCCGGCCGCCCGGCGCGCGTGAAGCTGCTCGGACCGGTGCCGGCTGCCATGGCCAAGCGCGCCGGCCGTTACCACGCGCAGCTGCTGCTCGAGAGCCCGGAGCGCGCCGCGCTGCACAGCTTCCTCGATGCCTGGCTGCCGCGCCTCGAGCAGCTGCCGAGCGCGCGGCGTGTGCGCTGGGCACTCGATGTGGATCCGCTCGAGCTGTTTTAGCGCGCCCGCGGCGATTTACGTAGACTGCGCGCTTCCCCACCTCGGATCCGGACCATCGTGCGGCAAGAGATAGAGGCATTGCTGCTCTCGGCGACGCGCGCCGCGCTGGGCGACGCCCCCCCACTCGACCCGGCGCTCGTCACGCTCGAGCGCACGCGCGAGGCTGCGCATGGCGATTTTGCGAGCAACATCGCGCTGCGCCTCGCCAAGAGCGTGCGCGGCAATCCCCGCCAGCTCGCCGAGGCGATCCGCGCCGCGCTGCCGCCGAACGCGCTGATCGCCCGCACCGAGGTGGCCGGCGCGGGATTCATCAATTTCTTCCTGACGCCCGCCGCCTATGCCGCCGAGCTCGTGCGCATCCACGAGCGCGGGGCGCGCTACGGGTGCGCCGCTGTCGGTCGCGGCGAGCGCGTCATGGTGGAGTTCGTCTCGGCCAATCCCACCGGGCCGCTGCACGTGGGCCACGGCCGGCAGGCGGCGCTCGGCGATGCGCTGGCGCACCTGCTGCAGGCCATGGGCTTCGCGGTGACGCGCGAGTATTACTACAACGATGCCGGAGCCCAGATTCAAAACCTGGCTCTCTCCGTGCAGGCGCGCGCCCGCGGCGTGCGACCGGGCGAGCCGGCCTGGCCCAAGGATGGCTACGCCGGAGAGTACGTGGCGGATGTGGCGCGCGACTTCGTCGCGAGCGGCGGCAAGCTCGAGGATCTCGAGGCCGTGCGTACCTTCGCCGTCGCCTACCTGCGCCGCGAGCAGGACCGCGACCTGCACGAATTCGGCCTGCAGTTCGATGCGTACTACCTCGAATCGAGCCTCTACGCCGATGGCAGCCTCGATGCCACGGTGCAGGGCCTGCTGGCAAGCGGCAAGACCTACGAAAGCGAGGGCGCGCTCTGGTTGCGCACCACCGACTACGGGGACGACAAGGATCGTGTGATCCGCAAGTCCGACGGCAGCTACACGTACTTCGTCCCCGACGTGGCCTATCACGTCAGCAAATGGCGCCGTGGCTTCACCAAGGCGATCAACGTGCAGGGCGCCGATCACCACGGCACCGTCTCCCGCGTGCGCGCGGGACTGCAGGCGCTCGGGCTGGGCATACCGCAGGGATACCCGGAGTACGTGCTGCACCAGATGGTGAAGGTGATGCGCGCGGGCGAAGAAGTGAAGATCTCCAAGCGCGCCGGCTCCTACGTCACGCTGCGCGATCTCATCGACTGGGTGGGTCGCGATGCCGTGCATTTCTTCCTGGTGTCGCGCAAGGCGGACGCCGAATTCCTCTTCGACGTGGATCTCGCCCGCTCACGCTCCGAGGACAACCCCGTCTACTACGTGCAGTACGCGCACGCGCGCGTGGCGAGCGTGCTCAAGCAGCTCAGCGCGCGCGGGCTCGCCCTCGATGTCCCGCTCGGGCTCGCGGCGCTCGCGCGCTTGGACAGCGAGCCCGAGCGTGCGCTGCTCGGGGTCCTGGTGCGCTATCCGGAGACGATCGAGCAGGCGGCCCTGCAGCGCGCTCCGCATTCGCTGGTGCACTATCTGCGCGAGCTCGCGACCGCCTTCCACACCTACTACAACGCGGTGCCGTTCATCGTCGAGGAGGCGCAGCTGCGCAATGCGCGCCTCGCGCTCGTGCTCGGCGTGCAGCAGGTCATCCGCAACGGCCTCGGGCTGCTCAGCGTCTCCGCCCCGGAGAGCATGTGACGCGCTCCACGGTGCGCGATTACAAGAAGACGCGGCGCCACGGGACCGAGCTCGTACGCTGGCGCGAGTTCGGCGTCGGCCTGATGGTGGGCGCGGTGGCCGCCGCGGCGGTGCTCGGACTTGCGCATCGGGAGCCGCGTGCGGCGCCGGAGAGCCCGCATCCGGAAGCCCACCGCATCGCACCCGCGGATCCGGCGGCTGCCGAGGCCGCAAGCTCGAGCGCCGAGCGCTACGACTTCTATCAGATGCTGCCGCACTTCGAGGTGGTGGTTCCGGAGAAGGAGCGCGACGTGCGCCGGGACATCCCGGCGGCGAAGGTGGAGCGCCCGGGGGTGTATGTGCTGCAGGCCGGGTCGTATCGCGATGAGGCCGAGGCCGATCGCGTCGCCAAGCAGCTCGCGTTGCAGGGGATCGCCGCCAAGGTGCAGCGCGTCGCCGTTGATAACGATGTCTGGCACCGCGTGCGCGTGGGACCGATCAGCGATCTCGATGAGCTCAACCGCGTGCGCAAGAAGCTGCAGGATGCGGATCTCGATGCGCTGGTGATCAGGGTGGGGGACTGATGAGCCTGCCTGCCAACAGAGTGGGTTTCCGCACATGAACAAGCTGTCCTCGGATAGGCGCTCGGTGCTGCTAGCGCTGGTCCTCGGTATGGCGCCAGCCGTCTGCGCCGCCGACATGCATCCCTTCGGCCTCGATGATTATCTGGCGCTGCGCCAGGCGCGCGCCGTGGCGGTATCGCCCGACGGTGCCACGATCCTTTATGGCGTCACCTGGAGCGGCGCCAAGGGCCCGGAAAAGCACGAGTGGCATCTCATCGGCACCGACGGGACGGATGACCGCAAGCTCGATCTGCCCGAGGACTTCACGCCCGAAGCTTTCACGGGCGATGGCGCCGCGCTCTACGGTCTGTACCGGATTGAGAAGACGCCTCAGTTTGGAATCGTTCCGCTGCAAAGCGGTGCTGCGACACGGACGATTGCGTTTCCGCGCGGCATCACCGCTGCGAGCCTATCGCCCGATGGCTCGCGCTTCGCCATCCTCGCCGACCCGCGCGCCACCGACCCGCTCGGCACCGTCCACACCGTCGTCGAGAACGCGCAGACGAGCCTTTATGTCACTGGCAGCGACGGCTCGAGCGGCGCCTGGTGGTGTCCGGCCGCGACGCAGATCAACGACATTGCCTGGTCCCCCGATGGCACACGCATCGCGGTGCTGAGCGTCACGCGCAAGATCGGCCATCACGACGTGGAGTCGTTCATCGATGTGTGCGACGCGGCAGAGGCGCGCCGCATCTTCAGCGCCAAGAGCCCGCTCAGCGGAATTGCCTGGGCGAGCGGCGGCCGGGAGCTCGCGTTCGTCGGTACGGTTGCGCCGGTGCTCACTCCGGATCACCTGTGGACCGTATCCATCGCGGACGGGCGCGCGGTGGATCGCACGCCGAATCTGCACGGCTCCATCGCGACCGTCGGCAACGACCCACGCGGCACGGCGTGGGTGGAACTGCACCGGGGCGTGGTGGTCGAGGTCGCCGCGTATCGCGACGGTGCGTTGCAGATCGCCCAAGGCTGGCCGCCGGGCACGATCGAGTCGGTGCCGGTATTCCCGTCTCGCGCCAGTGCGCCGGAAGTGCTCGCCTATACCGTCGGCGACCCAGCGCATGCCAGCAACGTCGCGGTCGCACGGGACGGAGCGCTGCATCAGATCACGCACGAAGGCGACGCCACTCTCGCCAACGTGAGCCTGGGCGAGGTGCGCACCGTGCACTGGGTCGCGAAGAGCGGTACGCCGCTCGAGGGCATCGTCACGTTTCCCGCAGGCTACGTCTCAGGCAAGCGCTACGCGTTCGTCGTGGTGCCCCACGGCGGACCCGAGAGCAACGACCGCTTGCGCTTCAGCCTGGCCGCGCGGCTCATCGCCGGCATGGGCTACGTCGTCTTGCAGCCCGAGTACCGCGGCTCGACCGGTTACGGCACCGAATTCATGGCGGCGATCTATCAGCACTTCGGCGATCGCGCCTACGCTGATGTCGACAGCGCCACCGATTTCGCCGTGGCTCAGGGCTGGGCCGACCCCGCGCGGCTTGCAATCTTCGGCTGGAGCGCCGGCGGCTTCATGACCTCCTGGACGGTGACGCAAACGCAGCGCTATCGCGCCGCAATCGAGGGGGCGGGCATCACGGACTGGCTCAGCTTCATCCCCACGAGCGACCTCGCGCAAACCGATTACGATGCGCGCTGGCCGGAGGGCAATGTCGAGCCGTTCATCAAATTCTCGGCCATCGACTATGCCGATCGAGTCACGACGCCATTATTGATCCTGCACGGCGAGGCCGATGAGCGCGTGCCGGCGTTTCAGGGACGCGAGTACTTCGTACTGCTTGCCGAGCGCGGCAAGACCGTGCGCATGGTCACCTACCCGGGAGCGCCCCACTTTCCCACCCTCGCCGAGCAGCGCCGCGATGTCTACAAGGAGGTGGGCGACTGGCTCGCGCGCTACAACCCCACCGGACAAGGCGCTCCTAGTCCTCGCTGATATTGCGGAAGTCGACGCCGAGAGAGCGCAGCTTGCGATACAGGTGCGTGCGCTCCATCCCGACGCGCTTGGCGAGCTGGCCGACCTTGCCGTTGCAGAGGAGCAGCTGCTGCTGCAGATAGGCACGCTCGAACTGCTCGCGGGCCTCGCGCAGCGGCAGAGCGAGCAGGTCCTGCTTGACCAGCGGCTCATCGGGCGCACTCTGGATCGCGAGCTCGCGCTCGATCTCCTCGAGCCGGATCTCCTCCGGGCCGCCCTGGATCAAGAGCCGATGGACCAGGTTCTTGAGCTCACGCACGTTGTCGGGCCAGGGATAGTTGCGCAGGCGATTCTGCGCGGCGACGCTGAAACGCCGGAACGGCAGCCCCTCGGCATCGACCGCGCGATCGACGTAGTAGCGCAGCAGCTCGGGTACGTCCTCGGCGTACTCGCGCAGCGGAGGTACGCGCACCAGCAGCGTGTTCAGATGGGCCAGCAGGTCGCGGCGAAAGCTCGCGGGATCGGCGCCCGCG
>DATJSR010000093.1:0-11001 GCA_035504015.1 Steroidobacteraceae bacterium | reverse complement strand
CAGGGGGCCGGGCTGGCTCACCTCCGTGCGCTCGGTGATCGTCACGGACAGAGAACCGTGCGCGACGGCCGCCGCCATCACCCGTACGCGCGAGCTGATGACCACGGTGCCGGTTCGCGAGTTCACGATGACGCGCGCGGGTGCATCTCCCGGCTCGACCTCGATCGCCTCGAGCGTGGCGAGGTAGGCGATGCGCTGATTCGGGTCGGTCGGCGCTGCGACGCGAACCGAGACCGGGTCGAGGGCCTCGGCGGTACCCGCACCGAGCAGCTTGTTGATGGCGCCAGCCATGTGTGCCGCGGTGGTGAAGTCCGGCGTGTTGAGGTTCAGGGTCACGTGCGCATCCGCATCGAAGTGCATCGGCACTTCGTGCTCCACCGTGGCGCCATTGGGTATGCGGCCGCTGCTCGGCACGTTGAGCGAGATCCGCGAGCCGTCCTTGCCGTTGACGCCGAAGCCGCTCACGATCACGCTGCCTTGTGCCATCGCGTAGATCTGTCCGTCCGCTCCGCGCAGCGGAGTCATGATCAGATCTCCGCCGCGCAGACTCGTGGCGGTGCCGATCGTACCGACGGTGACGTCGATCGTCTGGCCGGGCTTGACGAAGGGCGGCAGCTCGGCCGTCACCGTCACCGCCGCCACGTTCTTCAACTGCGGGTTGGTGTTCGGCGGGATGGTGATATTGAAACGCTGCAGCAGGTTCTGGATGCTCTGGATCGTGAACGGCGTCTGGGTCGTCTGATCGCCGGTGCCGTCCAGGCCGACCACCAGGCCGTAGCCGACGAGCTGGTTGGTACGCACGCCCGCCACGCTGGCGATGTCCTTGATGCGATCGGCGTGCGCGGCCGGAGCCGTGCTCAGCAGCGCCAGCAGCAGACCGGCTGCGAGGCACGCGACGCGCGCGCTCGGCGAATGAGGTGCGGGCCGATTATTCATGCTAGAACGGGAACCAGGGTGAGTTGAAGAAGCGCGACAGCCAGCCCTGTGCGTTCACGTCGTTGACCGCCCCCTTGCCGCTGTAGGTGATCTGTGCGTTGGCCACGCGATAGGAAGGGATGGAGTCGTCCGAGGCCAGATCGATTGGGCGGATGATGCCGGTCACCTTGATGAACTCCTTGCCCTGATTGAGCCCGATCTCCTTCTCGCCGCTCACGAAGAGGTTGCCGTTCGGGAGCACCTTGAGAACGGTGACGGTGAGATAGCCGGTCAGGCTGTTGCTCTGGGCGCTGGCGCCGTCGCCGGCGAACTTGGTCTGGTCGTTGAGGCTCGCGCCGAGGTTGGTCGCGGTCTTGCCGAGGAAATTGAGCCCGGGGATCGAGTCGGTGGTCTGCTTGCTGGTGCTCGTGGTGGCGCTCTTTTGCGCCGCAGTGGCCTCGTTGAGCACGATCACTACGACGTCGCCCACGTGATGAGCGATCGGGTTCTCGGCGTAGACGATCTCGCGGCCGGCCTGATAGATGGCGCCCTCCGTGGGCGGGGGCAGCTTCTCCTGCGTCCAGGCGAGTCCATCGTCGTGCTTGGGGAGCGGCTTGGTGGTGTGGCAGCCGCTTGCCCCGAGCGCGAGCATGGCGCAGAGTGAGGAGGTGAGTTTGCGCATCGGATTCGCTTCAGGCCCTGTCGTGCAGCCGGCTCATCACGCGTTCTGCGTGGCGTACGTCATCATCTGATCGGTGGTCTCGACCGCACGCGAGTTCATCTCGTAGGCCTGTTGTGTCTCGATCATGTTGACGAGCTCCTCGACGACATCGACGTTCGAGGTCTCCACCGACCCCTGGGTCAAAGTTCCCATGCCGTTGAGGCCCGCGTTCGCCGTCACCGGCGTGCCGCTCGAGGCGGTCTCCTGGGCGAGATTGCCGCCGATGTCCTGCAGGCCTGCGGGGTTGATGAAGTTGGCGAGCTGCAGCGTGCCGACGGTGGTAGTGGTGCTCTGGCCCGCCAGCTGCACGCTGACGGTGCCGTCGGTGCCGACGGTGATGCTCTGTGCGCCCTGCGGGATCGTGATGGCCGGTTGCACCTGATAGCCGGCGGCCGTGACCAGCTGGCCCTGCGCGTTGAGCTGAAAGCTGCCGTCGCGCGTGTAGGCCAGCGTGCCATTGGGTTGCAGCACCTGGAAGAAGCCCTGGCCCTGGATCGCCACATCGAGCTGGTTGCCGGTCTGGGTGAGATTGCCCTGGGTGTAGTTCTTCTCCGTGGCGACGACGCGCACGCCGGTTCCCAGATTCTCGCCCGTGGGCGACACGGTGTTCTGGGAAGTGTTGGCGCCCACCTGCGAGACGTTCTGGTACAGCAGATCGTCGAAGACGGCGCGGCTCTTCTTGAAGCCGGTGGTGCTGACGTTGGCGAGATTGTTCGCCGTGACGGTCATCTGCGTTTGCTGGGCATCGAGCCCGGTCTTCGCGGCCCAGAGTGCGGGTTCCATGACGTGTTCCTCTTGCGGTAAAAGTGGTTCAGCTCGACTGCAGCAGCTTCGCGCTGGCCTGTCCGTCGTCCTCGGCCGTGTGCAGCGACTTCACCTGCAGGTCGAAGTTGCGCGACAGCTCGATCATGTTGACGAGGCAGCTCGCCATGTTGACGTTGCTCTGCTCGAGCACCCCCGAGGCGAGCGTGGTGGTGGCATCGGCACTCAGGGGTGTGCCGTCGTTGCTGCGATACAGCCCGTCGGTCCCGCGCGCCATGCTGCTCGCCGGCGGGTTCACCAGCTTGATGCGCCCGACGCTCGCCACGGTCATCGGAGACTGTCCCAGTGGGACGACGGAGACGGTGCCGTCGGCGCCGATCTTCGCCGAGGCCGCCGGCGGCAGCGTGATCGGGCCGCTGTCCCCGAGCACGGGATTGCCCGTGGCAGTGAGCAACTGTCCATTCGGATCCACGTGCAGATCCCCGGCCCGCGTGTAGGCCTCATTGCCATTCGCATCCTGCACGGCGATGAAGCCCGCGCCCTGCACCGCCACATCGAGCGGATTGCCGGTGGCCAC
The DNA here is from genome assembly GCA_035504015.1 of Steroidobacteraceae bacterium. GTDB lineage: Bacteria > Pseudomonadota > Gammaproteobacteria > Steroidobacterales > Steroidobacteraceae > JASHUC01. The sequence continues at coordinate 8,026 of DATJSR010000093.1, read as the reverse complement.
CTGCTCTCCCGCGGTCGGGTCCCAGCCGAGGCTGGCATCGGTGGCATATACCCGCGAGGCGTACCCGGGGCCGGTGATGGCGCGGCTCTGGAACGCCGACATATCGGCCTTGAAGCCCGTCGTGCTCGCGTTGGCGAGGTTGCGGTTGTTGGCCGCCTGGGCCGCGAGGGTCTCCTTCGCGCCCGTCATGGCAACGTAGAGCAGTTTGTCCATGGCTCAGGTCCGTGCGGCGCGCGCTCAGCTGCCGCGGATGTCGATGATCGATTGCGTCACCTGATCGTCCGTCTGGATCATCTGCGCATTCGCCTGGAAGTTGCGCTCGGCGGTGATCATCTCGACCAGCGCGGAGGTGGTGTTGACGTTCGACTCCTCGAGCGAGCCGGACTCGATCGAGCCGAAGCCGCTGTTGCCCGCCACGCCGTTCACGGGGGCGCCGGACTCATTGGTTGCGGCCCAGGATGCGTTGCCGAGCTGCTGCAGCCCCTGCGGGTTTGCGAAGTTGGCGATCGCGACCTGTCCGAGGTTCACCGAGTTGCCGTTGGTGAACTGCGCCTGCACCACCCCGGAGCTGTCGATGTTGATCCCCGAGAGCTGTCCGGTGGTATAGCCGTTCTGCTGCACCGCCGTGACGCCGAAGGTGTCGCCGTACTGCGTGGTGTTGCTGAAATTGAACGTCGTGTTCATCGGCGCAGCGCCGGTCGCCGGCGTATAGGCACCGAAGGAGAGGTTGCCGTCGGCCGGTGTCTCGAGCTGGCCGGTGTCCGTGTAGTCGAGTGCCTGCGGAGTGCCCACCTCGGTGCCGTCGACGTACAGCGCGGCGTTCCAGGTATTCTCTCCGGTGTTGATGAAGTACAGCGAGGCGGTATGCGCCGCACCGAGGGAGTCGTAGACGGTGAGCGAGGTCGTCTCGTTGTAGCTGTTGGCGTCGGTCGGCGAGAAGGGCGCGTCCGTCGGCGGAGTGGCATCCGCGGGCAGGTTGGCGGTGAGCTGCGCGGTCGTGGTCGCCTGCGGCGAGCTCTGTGTGGTGGTGAGCGAGATGTCCGAGAGCCCACCCTGGTTGAACGTGCCGTTGGCGAGCGCAGGGTAGCCCTGCAGCGCCTGTCCCGCAGCGTTCACGATCTGGTTGTCGGCGTTGAGCTGAAACTCTCCATCGCGGGTGTACTGCAGCGCCCCGTTGTCGCTCGTGATGAAGAAGCCGTTGCCGTTGACGGCGAGGTCGAGATTGTTGCCGGTGGTCTCGATGTTGCCCTGGGTGAACTGCTGGGCGACCTCGGACACCGCCACGCCGTTACCGACGGCAGTGGCGCTCACCCCGGTGCTGGTCGAGGCGAACAGATCGGAGAATTCCGTACGCGAGCCCTTGAACCCGACGGTGGCCGCGTTGGCGAGATTGTTGGAGGTGACCGAGAGGTCCTCGTTGGACGCATTGAGTCCGGTGAGCGCGATGTTGAAGGACATGATGAGTCTCCGTGGGAAGGGATGCGAGCGGCTACTGGACGCTGACCACTGAGGAAAGCGGAATCGTGCCGTTCGGGGTATTGAGGTCGAGCGCCTGGGTCGTCGGATCGATGGTGACGCTGCTGACGGTGCTGTAGACGAGCGGGCTCACCGACTGCGTGGCGCCGGCGACGTTGGCCGTCACGCCGATCGTGTACTGACCGGCCGCCGCGGCAGTGCCGCTGGCGCTCTGGCCGTTCCAGGTGAAATTCGTGTACCCCGAGGACTGCGGCGTGACATTGAATGTGTCCACGAGTGCGCCGCTCGCATTCGTGATCGACACCGTGAGCGAGGTGGCGCCGCTCGGCGCGCTCACCGCCCCGCTCACAGTGCCACCGGAGCTCAGCGTGCCGGTGCTGCCTGGTGCGAGCACCTGCTGCCCGAGGAGCGAGGTGCCGCTCAGCACCTGCGAGGCCTGCAGACTGCTCGCGAGCGTGGACATCGAGGACTGCATGTTCTGCAGGCTCGAGACCTCCGAGAGACCCTCGATCTGCGAGAGGAACTGCGTCGGATCGGACGGATTGAGAGGGTCCTGATTGGTCATCTGCGTGGTGATCAGCTGCAGGAAGTCCGTTTGGCTGATCTGCATGTTCGAGGGAATGGCGCTCGCGAGGCTGCTGCTCCCCGTGCCGGCGGTGGTGCCGGTGCCCGTCGTTCCCGTGTTGACCGGTGTCGTCGTGGACATTGCTTCATCCTCGCGGGCAGACGCCCGCGCCGTGGAATAAGGTTCGCATCGCAGTGGTTTGGCTCATCGGCAGGGTCACTGGCCGAGCTTGAGCGTCGCGAGCATCAGATCCTTCGCCGTGCTCATGACCTCGACGTTGTCCTGGTACGCGCGCGAGGCGGAGATCATGTCGGTCATCTCCTCGATCACGTTGACGTTCGGCGAATAGACGTTGCCCTGCGCATCCGCGAGCGGATTGCCGGGATCGCTGTGCACGGTCGGCGGCGCCTGACTCTCGACGATGCCGGCGACGCGTACCGCCGCGGCGCTGCCCTGCGAGCCTGCGAGGGCGCCGATCGCCGCCTGCACGGCCTGAAAGACCGGGTGGCGCGCCTTGTAGACCGTGCGCGGATCGCCGCTCACGCTGTCGGCGTTGGCGAGGTTGCTCGCGACGGTATTGAGCCGCACGGACTCGGCCGAGAGTCCCGAGCCGGCCACATCGAAGATCTTCAGGGCGGTCAAATTGGCCATGTGTGCTGCTCCTGTCGCGGAGTTACTGTCCGGTGATCGCCGTCATGAGCTCGCGCATCTTGCTCGAGAGAAAAGTGAGCGTGGCCTGATAGCGAACCGTGTTCTCGGCGAAAGCGGCCTGCTCGAGCTGCGCATCGACGGTGTTGCCGTCGAGCGAAGGCGCAAGCGGTACGCGATATAGAAGCTGCGGATTCGGGTCGGTGCTCGATGCGCCTCCGAGATGATCCGGCTGAGTGGTGCTCAGCGTCAGCGGTGCGCCGGTGCTGCCGGCGCCGCCGGCGGCGCCGAGTGCGGGACTGGCCGCCGCCGCGGCAGCGAGGGCCGACTGGAAGTCGATGTCCTGGGCTTTGTAGTTGGGCGTGTCGACGTTCGCGAGATTCTTCGCGAGCACTTCCATGCGTTGACCCTGCAGCTTCAGTGCGAGCGGGTCGACGCCGAGATAGGCATCCAGGTTGAGCGGCATGGCGCTGCGTCCGTCAAGAAAATGGCCTGGCGGACGAGTTGCAATGGGCATGCCAGAGCGGCGCGCAGGCCGCGCGGCACTCGCCGACCCGCGCAGGCCGTGAACTCGCGCCGCGCACGCGGCAAGGCGTTGCCGCCGGCGTCGGCGAGCGCAGGCCGTCTCGAGCCCGTATCGGCCTCGCATGCCCGAAAGGCCGGCTGCCGGGGGCGGCGCACCGTCGTGACGTGACGCACGTCGCGCGGCAGAGCAAGGCCCGCCGCCTGCGCTGGCGCGCCGCTTGCAACACTCTCGGGCATGACTGCACAGACGACGAAGAATCGACGCCCCCATCGAGCCGTGCTCGCGTGGGGGCTCTCGCTGCTCACCGGTGTGCTGCTGCTCGGCGGTCGAGCGGTGCCGGCGCGAGCGACGGACAGCGAGCCGCTCGCCGAGATCCGTGCGGCGGCGGAGGCCTACGTGCGCGCGCAACTCGTCTCGGCCTCGGGGATCAGTAAGGTGTCCGCCACCGCGCTCGATGAGCGCTTGCGGCTCGCGCGCTGCGCGGCTCCACTGCAGACCAAGACGCCGGGCGGCATGGCGCTGCAGGGGCGGCCGACCGTCGCCGTTGCCTGCGAGCGGCCGGTGCGCTGGACCGTGTACGTACCGGTGAGCGTCGAGCGGCGCATCGCGGTGCTGGTGCTGCGCCATGCGGTCGAGCGCGAGGCACTGCTCGGTGCGGCGGATGTCACCGTGGAGATGCGCAGCGTTACCGGCCTCGGGTCGGCGTACCTGTCCGACGTAACCGAGCTTCGCGGCCGATTCGTGCGGCGCACCCTGGCCGCGGGTACCACGCTCACGGTCGACATGCTGACGCCCAACTATGTCGTGCACCGCGGGCAGGAAGTGATGCTGCTCGCCGGTGCCGGCGGCATCGACGTGCGCGCCACCGGACGCGCGCTGGACGACGCTGCGGCGGGTACGCGCGTCAAAGTGCAGAATCTGAGCTCGATGAAGATCGTCGAGGGCGTGGCCGAGTCTGCCGACCTGGTGCGGGTGTCTCCATGAGCTCACCCGTGGCCCTCAAGTTCCGGCAGCTCGTGCCGATACTGTCTCGAATGAGCGTGGAGTGGCGCGAATGAATAATGGCATCAAGAGCACGGAGCAGGGGTTGGCCTCGCTCGCCTCCGGGACTGCGCCGGTCGCTGCGGGAACGGGAGGCGCAACTCCGGCAGCCGGCTCGGGCGGTGGCGGAGCGCTCGGTGCAGCCGCTACCGGCTCGGCCGCGCCATCCCCACAGGTGCAGATCACCTCGACGGCGAGTCAGCTCGCGGCCCTGGAGCAGTCCCTGCAGGCACAGCCGGAGGTCGACGCCGAGCGGGTGCGCCGGGTGCAGAGCGCACTGGCGGACGGCAGCTATCGGCTCGACCCGAGCCGCATCGCGGGGGGTCTGCTGCAGTCCGAGCAGACACTCGCCACTTTGTGAGGGGCCTCCAATTGGATACCGAACAGTCTCGGGACGGACTTTCACGGCTCATCCTCGAGGAGACCGCCGGGCTCGACGAGCTTGCCGCACAGCTCGAGCGGGAGCATGCGCAGCTTGGGGCACCGGATGTGCAGAGCCTCAACGAGGCGCTCGCGGCCCGCAAGCAGTGTCTGCTGCGCATCGCGCGTGCGGGGGAGGAGCGCCGGGCGCTGCTGCGCAGCCTCAACCTTCCCGCCGATGTCGCCGGGCTCGAGCGGCTGATCCGCTCGTGCGATCCCGCAGGCGAGCTGCGCGCCCTGTGGAACGCGTGCACGGTGGCGGCGGCCCGCTGCCGTGGCCTCAACGACCGCAACGGCGCGCTCGTCAGCGCTCGCCTGCAGCACGTCCAGAGCCGCCTGGCGGCGCTGCTCAATGGCCGCCGGGATCCGGTGACCTACGGCCGCCGCGGCAGTTACACATTGTCCAATGTGGGCCGCGTGCTCGCCACGGAGGCCTGAGTCCGCGTTGGCGTCCGCTGGGCGGTGCCCCGGAAAAGCGTGACCCAGTTGGGCTAAGGTTTTCCGCTCAGTGGCCGTTACAATCCTTGCGATGATGCGAGGAGAGCCGCTGTGGCAGGCAAGATCAACGGTGTCGACGGTAGCCGTCCGGCATCGACCGGTACGGGGCGTGTCGGGCAACGCTCGACGCGCGGCACTGCAGCCGCGTCGAGCCCGGGCGACACCGCCGAGGTACATATTACGGATACGGCGACCCAGCTCGCCGCGCTCGAGCAGAGCGTGCGTGATCTGCCGGCCGTGAATGAGGCCCGGGTCGCCAGCATCCGCAGCGCCATCTCCCAGGGCACCTACCAGGTGTCCTCCGAGCAGGTAGCCGAGCGTCTCACGCAGCTCGAGCAGGCCCTCGGCTCGGCCTCACGCCAGGACTAACCCAGCGCCGACTGCAGGGCTGCGATCTCCTCGGCGGACTCCTCGAGCAGCCGCTGACAGGCTGCCCGGTCGAGGTTGAGCCGCGCCACGGGACGCACACTTTGCAGACGCGCCTCGAGCAGCTCGGGCTGCTCCTGGTAGACGGCGACCAGCGTAGCCGCCAGCAGCACGTCGCTCAGGGACACCGCTCCGCGGGGCTCGCGGGCATAGTCCTCACAGTCGCGCACCGCCTGCACGATCTCCTCGGCCATCCCCCAGTGCTCGAGAATGGCGACGGCGATGCTCAGATGCCAGTCGCGCTCGATCGCCTGATAGCTCGCCACGTCGGCGAACAGCGCGCGATGACGGCTCGCGCGAGTGAGAATGTACAGCCGGCCGATCCCCTGCAGCAGCCCCGTGAGCAGCGCCGCATCCGGGCTGATGCGAAAGCGCCGCGCGATCACGAAGCACAGGCTGGCGGTGAGCACGCTGCGTTGCCACAGCAACTCGAGCGGGCGCTCGAGACCACGCAGCGCGGCGGAGTTGCGCAGCTGCCGTACCGCAAAGGCGAGCGTCGTGCTGCGCACCACGTTGAGACCGACCCGCATCACCGCGGCGCGCAGCTCGACGAGCGGCTTGCCACCGGGGTTCAACGCGGCGGAGTTGGCAGTCTGCAGCAGTTGCGCGGCCAGCACCGGCTCCGAGCCGATCACGCGAGCCACGGTCTCCGCGGAGCTGTCCTCATCGGCGAGGACGCGGCGCACGCGCACCACGATCTCGGGGAAGCCCGGCAGCTCCAGCTCGCCCGTGGAGAGCTCGCCGGCGAGCGCCTGCACGAATTCGAACGCGCCGCCCGCAAGCTCTGCCGGCGCCTCCGGCTGCTGCATCGCGGCCTCCGGGGTGCTCATGCCGTGTGCCGGCCTTCAGCGCCCCAGGGCGAGCTGCATGGCGGCGATCTCGTCGCCCGCCTCGCCGAGCAGCTTCTCGTAGCCGCCCTGGTCCAACTGCATGCGCCGCGCGGCCGCCACACCCTGCATGTTGAGCTCCAGACTCTCCGGATGCTCGCGGTACGAGACGACCAGGAATGCGACCGTCAGCACGTCGGTGAGGTCCGGAAAGCCCTTGTGATCGCGCTCGAGGTCCTCGAAGGAGCTGACCGCGGCCACCACCTCATCGGCCATCTCCCAGTTCTCGAGCAGTGCCTTGGCGATGCTCGAGTGCCAGTCGCGCACGATCGCCTGATAGGCGGGTTGATCGGCGAAGAGCTGCGGATGCTGCTTGGCACGGGTGAGGATGTAGAGCTGACCGACACCGTGCAGCAGGCCGGCGAGCAGCGCCGTGTCGGCATTGATCTTGGTGAAGCGGCGTGCCGCCACGTGCGCCGTGGCAGCAACGGCTGCGCTGCGCTGCCACAGCTCCTCGAGCGGCTCTTCCAGGCCCTTCAAGGCGTCCACCTTCTTCAACTGCGACATGGCGAAGGCGATTGCCGCGCTGCGTACCATGTTGAAGCCCAGGCGCGCGACCGCGGAGCGCAGGTCGGTGACGGCCTTGCCGCTGAAATTGATGGCAGCCGAGTTGGAGATCTGCAGCAGGCGTGCGGCCAGCGCCGGCTCGGAGCTCACCACGCGCACCACCTTGTCGGGGTTGACGTTGTCGTCGGCGAGCACCTTGCGCACGCGCATGGCGATGTCCGGAAAGCTCGGCAGGTCGACCTTGCCGCCCGAGAGCTCGGCCGCGAGGGATTGCACGAACTTGAAGGCCGTCTCATTGCCCGCGGAGGCGCTCGGCTGCGAGGCCCCAGCGGCGGCTCTGGTTCTCACGGTGCTCATCGAAAGGCTCCCTGGTGCCGTGCAGTCAACTTATCAGGCCGGGTCCTTGCGGCGCGTGATGTCCATCTCAGCTGCGAGGCGCGAGAGCGCTCCGGCGAGCTGATAGATCGGCAGCACGTCCTGCACCGCCCCCAGCGCCACCGCCTCACCGGGCATGCCCCAGACGACGCTCGTGCCCTCGTCCTGGGCGAGCGTGGCGCTGCCGGCGGTGCGCATCTCGAGCAGCCCGCGCGCGCCGTCCTTGCCCATGCCCGTGAGCAGCACGCCGATCGCGTTGGCTGCGGCGTTCTGCGCCACCGAGCGAAACAGCACGTCCACCGAGGGCTTGTGCCGATTGACCGGCGGCCCGTCGTCGAGCCGGGTGATATAACGCGCGCCATCGCGCTCCACGAGCAGGTGCCGGTCGCCCGGGGCGATGTAAACGTGCCCTGCGAGCAGCTGCTGCCGATCCTCGGCCTCGCACACGGTCATGGCGGAGCAGCCGTTCATGCGCTTGGCGAACGCCGCGCTGAAGGCCTTGGGGATGTGCTGCGCGATGACGATGGCGGGTGTGTCGGCCGGCAGCTGCGTGAGCAGCTCCTTGATCGCCTCGGTGCCCCCCGTCGAGGCGCCGACGGCGATGAGCCGTTCGGTCGTGCGTAGCTTCCCGGCCGATGTCCGCGGAAGAATGGCATC
>DATJSR010000092.1:0-12094 GCA_035504015.1 Steroidobacteraceae bacterium | reverse complement strand
ATCGCCCGCTCCTACTGGCAGGCGCGCAAAGCCCTGGAGCGCGTGCACGTCGAGTACGAGCCGGGCAAGCTCGCCGGCCTCGACAGCGCGGCGGTGTCGGAGCGGCTGCGCAGCGGCTTCAGTGAGGAGGGCATCGTCGCGCGCAACGAGGGTGATGTGGGGGTCGCCCTCAAGAGCGCGGCGACCACGCTCGAGGCCGTCTATGAGGTGCCCTACCTCGCCCACGCGTGCATGGAGCCGATGAACTGCACGGCTCTGGTCACCGACAGCGGCTGCGACCTGTGGCTCGGCTCACAATCTCCCCAGAGCGCGCAAGGCGCGGCGGCGCACGTGCTCGGCCTTCCCGCCTCCCAGGTCAAGGTTCACCTGCAGTACCTCGGCGGGGGCTTCGGCCGCCGTGGCGAGGCGGACTACGTCACCCAGGCGGTGAGCGCCGCCAAGAGCGTACCCGGCAGGCCCGTGAAGCTCATCTGGAGCCGCGAGGAGGATCTGCAGCACGACTTCTACCGACCCGCGGCCGCCATCCAGTTCCAAGGCGGCCTCGATGCGAGCGGCAAGCTCGTGGCGCTTGATTGCAAGGTGGTGAGTGCGTCCGCGCCGAATTTCGGCCGCCCGGGCGGGCCGCCCTTCTTCGTCGAGGGCGTGGCGGATGTCAACTATCACGTACCGAGCTTTCGCGTCACGGGCTTGAACCGCGACATCGGCGTGCGCTTTGGCTTCTGGCGCTCGGTCAACGACTCTCACAATCCCTTCATGATGGAGGGGTTCATCGATGAGCTGGCGCGGGCGGCCAGGCAGGATCCGTATCTGTTTCGCCGCGCGCTGCTGCAACAGCAGGCGGGCGAGGCTGCGCGGCGTCAGCTCGCCGTGCTCGACTTCATCGCCGAGAAGGCCGACTGGCATCACCCGCCACCCGGCCACGCCTTCGGCATCTCCGCCTTCGGCGCCTTCGGCAGCTTCATCGGCACGGTGGTCGAGGCATCGGTCAAGGATCGCGTGGTGAGCGTGCACCGCATCGTGAGCGCCATCGACTGCGGCATCGCCATCCACCCCGACAACATCAAGGCGCAGCTCGAGGGCGGCATGGTGTACGGGCTCACCGCCGCGCTGCGCGGCGAGATCACGCTGCAGAACGGGGCGGTCGTGCAGAGCAACTTCAACGACTACCCGATGCTCAAGCTGGTGGAGATGCCGCGGGTCGATTGCTACGTGGTGCCGAGCAGCGCGCCGCCAGGCGGAGTGGGCGAGCCGGGCACCGGGCCGATCGCGCCATCGCTCGCCAATGCAATCTATGCGGCGACGGGTGAGCGGCTGCGCTCGCTGCCGCTCATTCGTCACCAGCTCTCCTTCACGTCCGCGAGAACCTGACATGGTCACGCTCAACATCAATGGCTCGGAGCACGCCGTCGAGGCCGAGGCGGACACCCCGCTCCTGTGGGTCCTGCGCGATGAGCTCGGGCTCACGGGCACCAAGTTCGGCTGCGGGGCAGGACTTTGCGGCGCGTGCACCGTGCTGCTCGATGGCCGACCCGTGCGCAGCTGTCTGCTGCCGGTGAGCGCCGCCGCCGGGCAACCCATTCTCACCATCGAGGGACTCTCGCCCGACAAGAGCCACCCGGTGCAGCAGGCCTGGATCGCCGAGAGCGTGCCTCAATGCGGCTACTGTCAGTCCGGGATGATTCTGTCGGCCGTGGCGCTGCTCAAGAGCAAGCCGCAACCGACCGACGACGAGATCGACATGGCGGTCACCAACATCTGCCGCTGCGGCACCTACAACCGCGTGCGCAAGGCGATACATCGGGCCGCGCAGGCTCAGCACGGGCCAGGCGTCCCCTCCGGGGACACGGCCAGCAGCGCCTGACCGGCGCTGCGATGCGTCTGCCGCTGCATCCGGCCCACGCACTGTGCGCTTGCGCGCTCCTGGCGTGCCTGGCAGCCCCCGCGCAGCCACCGCCCACACGCCCGCAAACGCCCGAGGAGCTTGCCGCGCGCGAGCGGCGTACCGCGGAGGAGGTCGCCGAGTGGAACCGCAACCCCGCCCCGAGCGATCCGCGGGATTTTTCCGGGGTATGGTGGACGCGCGGCTATGACCGCACCTTTCGCCCGGTCACCGACGTACCCATGTCGCCCGCGGAGTCTGCGAAGCTGCTGCCGCTCACGCCTCTCGAGGCCGCAAGCCGCGAGCATCATCTCGCCATGGAGCGCGCCGGTACGCCGATCGCGGACGCCCCCACACAGTGTTTCCCGCACGGGGTGCCGCGCCTGATCGCCTCGCCCTACCCGATCCAATTCATCTATACACCCGGTCTCATCACCATGCTGCACGAGGTGGCACACAACGTGCGCTTCGTGCACATGGATGGCAAGCCGCCTCCGCACGATACCCCGCGCAGCTTCCTCGGCTACTCGGTCGGCCACTGGGAAGGCAATACCCTCGTCATCGTCACGGACCATTTCAACGATCGCACGCAGATCGATGAAGAGGCGCTCTCGCACGGGCTGCAGCTGAAGGTGACCGAGCGCATCAGCAAATTCACCGATCGCTACGGCGGTGCGGAGCTGCGCGACCTGATCACGATCGAGGACCCGGAGCACTTCACCCGCCCCTGGACCGCGCAGCGCCTGTTCGCGTGGCGCGGGGATGTGCGCATCGCCGAGTACTCCTGCGAAGAGAACAACCGCAACGCGCCCGTCAACGGCGTCACCATTGCCAAATGAGCCGCATGCCCGCTCTCCTGCGCAGGATCTCCAGACCCGGCGTGCGCGCTGTCACCTGCGCCCTAGCGGCGCTGCTTCTGTGCTTCCTGGCTGCCATCGGCACTGCGCAGGCAACGACCGCCGAGTCGGCGCTGTCGGGCTCGGCTGCCGCTGCACCGAGCGCGCCGGGCGCCGACCCGCTTTTCGAGCAGCCCCCCGCGGGCACGCCCAACTTCACCGGCAAGTGGCTCATGCAGGGGCCGATCACGCATCTGCTGACGACCGATGGGCGTGAGCCCCCGCTCAATGCCGCTGGACGCGCCGAGTATGCCCGCCGACAGGCGGCCCTGCAGCGTGGTGACCGCTCGGTCGACCCGTTGAGCCACTGCCTCATGCACGGCGTGCCGCGCCTGCTGTATGCGCCCTACCCGTTCCTCATACTGCAGACCACGCGCAGCATCGCTTTCGTCCACGAGGCCAACCATACCTTTCGCATCATCTACTGGGACAAGATGTTGCCCGAGGACCCCGATCCCGACTGGCTCGGCTATTCGATCGCCCGCTTCGAGGGTCGCACCCTGGTGATCGATACGATCGGCTTCAACGACAAGACCTGGCTCGACTACTCGGGCCTGCCGCACGGGGAGAAGCTGCGGGTGCAGGAGCGCTTCACGCTCAAGGATGCAAGCACCATCGAGGGAACCGTGACGCTCTCGGATCCGGACTTCTACCGCTGGCCCTGGAGCACGCGCTTCGTGTTGAAAAAGCAGGATGGCATGCAGCTGCGCGAGAACGTCTGCACGGACACGCACCAGATGTGACGCCGCGCCGCACATGCGAGGCACCATCGCTGCGCGGGCGCACGAGCCTACTCCATCGCGATGATCACCTTGCCCCGTGCATGGCCTGCCTCGAGGTAGGTCATGCCAGCGCTGGCGTCGGCTAGCGGATAGGTTCGATCGACCACGGGCACGACCTTGCCTGTGCGCATCAGCTCGCCCAGGGTGTCGAGATCCGCGGTGCGGTTCGCATCCGCGAAGAACGACACGAAGGGATGATGCAGGAAGGGAGTCATCAAGCGCACTTTGATCATGCCCTCGAGCGGTCCGAGCCAGGGCTCGATGCTCGGTCCCGCTCCGACGAGCACCACGATGCCCTTCGGCACGAGAATGCGCTCGTAGTCGCGCAGGGCGCGATTGTTCACGGCATCGAAGACCACATCGTAGCGCTCGCTGTCGCGGGTGAAGTCCTCCCGGGTGTAATCGATGACGCGGGAGGCGCCGAGTGAGCGCACCAGCTCGAGGTTGCGGGTGCTGCAGACTGCGGTGACCTCCGCGCCCAGGGAGCGGGCAATCTGGACGGCGAAAGTCCCGACACCGCCCGAGGCGCCGTTCACCAGCACCTTCATCCCCGGGCCGACGTGGGCGTAATCACGCAAACCCTGCAGGGCCGTGACCCCTGCCACCGGCACCCCCGCCGCCTGCGCGAACGAGATGTTGTCGGGCTTCAAGGCGAGCCCCACTTCGGTGGACGTGACGTACTCGGCGAGCGCGCCGTCTGCGGTGCCGAAGATGGCATCCCCGACCTTGAACCTGCGCACCCCAGGGCCGATGGCTTCCACCGTTCCCGAGAAGTCCACACCGATGCGGCTGCTCTTCGGAGCCCCCATCCCGATCTGCATCCGCATGATGTAGGGTGAGCCGCGCATGTAGTGGAAATCGAGGGGGTTCAAGGCTGCATCGTGCACTTTGATCAGCAGCTCATTGGCGGCCGGTGTCGGCTTTGCGATCTGCTCGAGTCGCAGCACCGCGGGTCCGCCGTACTCACGATAGACGATGGCTTTCATCCGCACCGCAGTGGCTGGCAGCGGCGCGGCGGGCGCAGGGCTCGCATTGTGAGCAAGCGCGATCGCCAACGCCGCCACTGCCGCAACGAGCAACCCCAAGCCCCACCCGGCGATTCTCTTGGCCACTCTCACCGGCGTCCCCCGACCTGCTGGCCGTTGACGCTGATACGCATGAGGCTGCCGCCGTTCGAGCCGTCCTTGAGCGGATGGATCACGACCTCGGCTGCATCGCCCGTATGCAGTGAGGAGCGCTTCCAGCCCTGGCGCATGAGCGCATTGGGGCTGCCACCTTCGATAGACCATTCCACCGTACTACCCGTTGCCGGATCCTTGACCACCAACTGCACCCAGATGTGGGGATTGGTCCACTGCACTTCCTTGATCACACCGACGAGGGTCTTCTCGTGGGTCGCATCGAACATCGCGAAGGAATGATGGGCCCAGCCGGCCGCGGGCAGGACCCCGAGCCACAGAGCGAGCAGCGTCCATCGCCCGCGCCACGTACGTGCCCTCATAAGCGCACCTTGCGTGAGCGATCCTCGAGCCCTCGACCCGTACCTGACCAAGCGCATCCCCCCCTTCCAGCATGCGCACCTCGACCGCTGCGGCGACCGCTGCCTGCGAGGACTGCGCATGGCGGACTCTACACCGCCGCCCCTCACGCACGCGATGCAAACCGGAAAATCGGCTGCGCGGGTTCTGTCAACATGCTTGCACCGCCACCGCGAGAGCCTGTCGGTCAGACGCGCACGAGCGGCGTTACGGGGAGTGTCGACGGCGCTTGCGTGGTTTTTCCCCATCGAGCGATAAATTAAATGATTATTATCTAGTAAGTTATTGTTTTTACGAAACTTAAGTTGGAAATATCCGCCCCCCATCCCCTCAGCCTTCAGCTCGAGCCCCCGAGCACCGTGGCGGTGCTCAAGCTTTCGGCCATCGGGGACGTATGCCACGCCCTACCCGTGGTGCGCACCTTGCAGCGCGCCTGGCCGAAGAGCCGCTTCACCTGGATCATCGGGCGCGCGGAGGCAGCGCTCCTCGGCGGCATCTCGGATATCGAGTTCCTCGTGCTCGACAAAAAAGCCGGCCTCTCGGGCTACTCCGCCCTGCGGCGGGCCGTGCGCGGGCGCCGCTTCGATCTACTGCTGCACATGCAGTTCGCGCTGCGCGCGAGCCTCGCTGCGCTCCTGACGCCTGCGCGCGTCAAGCTCGGCTACGACCGCGAGCGCGCGCTCGATCTGCAGTGGCTCTTCAGCTCGCACCGCATCGCCGCCGGCGCGCGCGAGCATGTGATGGATGGACTCTTCGGCTTTGCCCGCGCCTGCGGCATCAGCGAGCGCGAATATCGCTGGGACATCCCGGTGCCCGAAGCAGCCCGTGAGCGTGCCGCGCGTATCCTCGCGGGCGCCGAGCGCAACTTGATCGTAAGCCCCTGCTCGAGCCATCCGGTGCGCAATTGGCGCCCCGAGTACTTTGCGCAAGTCTGCGACTACGCCGCCTCGGAGCTCGGGCTGCGCGTGATCCTCTGCGGCGGCCCTTCACCGCTCGAGCAGCAGGCCGGCATCCTGATCGCGAGCACGATGCGCCAGCCCTGTTTGAATCTCATCGGCCAGGACACGCTCATCGAGTTCTTCGCCTTGCTGAGCGGTGCCGATCTGCTGCTCACGCCGGACTCCGGTCCCGCGCACATGGCTACCGCTGCGGGAGTTGCGGTGATCGGGCTGTATGCCTCGACCAACAGCGCCCGCAGCGGCCCCTACTTCAGCCGCGAGTGGTGCGTGGACCGCTTCGACCTTGCCGCACGCAAATACCTCGGCAAGAGCGCCGCGGAGCTTCCCTGGCGCACCAAGATAGACCGGCCCGGGATCATGGACCTGATCGCGCCCGAGGATGTCATGGAGCGCCTCGCGGCCTGGGCGGCAGATACCCGATGAGCGCTCCGATGCATCGCTCGTCCCCCTACACCCTGCGCGCACGCGAACTCCTGCGCGGCGCTTGCGTCGCGCTCGCTGCTCCCTTCGGCGCCCTGCTGCTCAGTGCCTGTCTGAGCCAGCCCAGCCAGGCGCCGGAGAATCCTGAGGACGTGCGAGCGCGAATCGAGGCGCACCTGCCCGCCGAGGTGCACGACCGCTCCGGCTGGGCTCGTGACATCCAGTCGAGCTTCGAGGCACTGCGGCTCGAGCCCGACACGCAGCGCATCTGCGCGGTGGTCGCCGTGATCGCGCAGGAGTCGAACTTTGCCGTCGACCCCGTGATACCCCATCTCGGCACCCTCGCCAGCCAGGAGATCGACACTCGCGCCGGTGCCGACCACGTGCCGCTGCTTCTGGTGCATGCGGCGCTCGAGCTCCGATCCACCGACGGTCGCAGCTATATCGAGCGCATCCGCGCCGCGCACACCGAGCGCGATCTGAGCGATGTCTTCGAGGATTTCATCGGCCGCGTGCCGCTCGGGCAGCGATTGTTCTCCGGCCTCAATCCCATCCGTACCCGTGGACCGATGCAGGTGAACGTCGCCTTCGCGGAGCGCTTCGCTGCCTCACACCCCTACCCCTACCCGGTTCGCAAGAGTCTCGGCGATGAGCTCTTCACGCGACGCGGCAGTGTCTACTTCGGCGTCGCGCACCTGCTTGCCTACCGCGCGCCCTACGACCGCTACCTCTTTCGCTTCGCGGACTACAACGCCGGACAGTACGCAAGCCGCAACGCCGCCTTTCAGCGCGCACTGGCGCTGCTCACCAGCGCGCCCGTGGCCCCCGATGGGGCGCTGTTGCCGCGCGATGGCTCCACCGGCGCGACCGAGCAGGCGCTGCGCGGCATCCAGGATGAGCTGCGGCTGAGCGAGGTGCAGATCTACGAGGCGCTGCAGAGCGCCAACAGCGAGTCCTTCGAGAGCACGAGCCTCTACCAGCGCGTCTTCACGCTCGCACAGCGGCGCTCCGGATCCGCGCTGCCGCGGGCGATCCTGCCCCAGATCACCCTGCACAGCCCGAAAATCAGCCGCAGGCTCACGACCGAGTGGTATGCGCGGCGCGTCAACGAGCGCTACGCGCAGTGCCTGAGGCACTGATGCGCCGCGAGCAGCGCCGCGCGGGCCGCGTGCAGCCGGCGCGCGAGGCTCGCTGCCGCTCAGCTTTGCTCGAGTGCGGGTGCCGGGGAGGACTCCCGGGGAAACAGGCCCTCGACGAAATCAAACAGCGCGCTGCGCGGACACGGCTGCGAGCGTCCCTCGGCGTTCACCCACGGCCAATTGACCGTCTCACCCTTCTCGAAGGCCTTTCGCTGGCTGCCGAGCGCCGCGATCATCTCGGACATGAAGTGTGTCTTGCTCAAAGGCTTGCCGCTCTTGCTCAGGGAGCGACGCACACTCGTCGCCGTCTCCTGCAGGTAGGAGCTGCTGCGGCTCACTTTGTCGGTCTGCTTGACCCTGCTGCGCTGCTCGGCTGCCCGGCGCCGCTGCTCGACGACCGCCTTGGCGAGGCGCTTGAGGGAATCGGCGAACGTGCCATCCTCGATGATCTGGCGCCACAGGACCGCCGCCTGCCAGTGACTCTCCTCAGCGGTGAGTCGCACCGCGCGCGCAATGGCGATGACGCCTGGATCGTCCCCTCGGGCATCGATGGCGGTGACCGCCTGCCGCACACTTTCGTTGAACTCGGCCGCTGCCAGCGGCGCCGTCCGGTCTTGCAGACGGCTCGAGAGCGAGAGCCAATACGCCCACGCCGTCACCGAAAGTCGATAGTCGTCCCAGCCCAAAGCCTCAGACGGGAGCGATCTGATTTTGACGACCTTAGCGGCCGCTCTTGCTTCGCCCATACAGCACGGACACCAGCTAGAGACGGCGTCGCCGCGGAAAAAACACTATGTATAATCCGCGGTTGAACGCCTGCGACGGAACTATACGACGGCGTCCGCCCCTCAACAACAATGCTCCCTGATTTGCTTAGATTCTGTCGCACCGCGTGGGACTCCAGGCAGCCGCCGCGCGCCACCACCGGCAATTTCCGCGGCATTATGCTCATGAGCATCCCCGACCTACGCCCTGCAGCCTGGGCCGCTGCGCTCTGTCTCGGCACGCTGCTCGCGCTCCTTACACTCGAGAGCGTCGCGTCGGCCCACGCTACTGCGCCACCGGGCAGCTCGCTCGGCACCTCGGCGAGCAGCGACGCGCAGCGGCGTGGCCGCGCGCTTCGACAGGCCATCGAGCACAAGCTCAGCGAGCTTCACGCCTCTGGCGAGCTCACTCGATCGATCAAACAGACGAACGACGTCTCGAGCGTCGTCGCCGAGTACCTGCCGGCCGGAACCTCTCTGGTGGATGCCACCGCGATCCTGCGCGCCGCCGGCTGCCAGATCGAGACCTCTTCCGAGCACCATCTGCAGGGTGCGCTCGTCATCGGCGGATTCCTGGAGCTCAAGCACACCTGGGTGGTCGACCTCACGCCGGCCGCCGACGGCAGCGTCGCCGCCGTGCGTGGGCAGCTGCTGCTCACCTATCGCGCGAACGCCGACCGCCGCTGAGCCGCAGCACCGCGAGGTCCCTGCCGCGCAGGGAGCGACGGCGCAAGATAGCGCCGGAGGCTCAGGCCAGGGCACGCGCGCGATCTGCCCGCAGCGCGCGTGCTGCCCACCAAAACGCCACCGCCGCGCCGGTGGCACAGGCGCTCACGAGAAGCAGGGAATAGCGAATCGAGGCGCCACCGAGCAGGGGCCGCAGCCGATCGTTGAGCACGCCCACCAGCAAGGGCCCGAGGATCTGCCCCAGCAGCCCCGAGCTCAGCACCAGCAAGGCGATCGCCACCGCCCGCATGCGCACGCGCGCCACACTCATCGCCGCAGCGAACACGGGCGCCTGATGGGCGATGGCGAACAGACTCGTGAGCCCCAGGCCGACCATCCAGGCGGCCTGCGCGCGGCCGAGCAGGAAGAGCATCTCGCAAGGAGCTGCGAGCAGGCAGGCGGCCGCGGGCAGCCATAGCCGCCAGCGTTCATCGCGCCGCCCCAGTAGATCGGTGATGCTGCCGCCGAGCAGAATCCCCGTCGCGCTCGCGACCCCCTGGATCGGGCCGATCGAGGCTGCGACCTGCGCCAGCCTCAGCTGGTGCACGCGAACCAGAAAGCTCGCATTCCAGGTGCTCCCCGCGTACACGCACGCGCCCATGAACATGGAGCCGATGAGCATCAGCCAGAAGCTGCGCGCGCCCAGCAGGAAGCCCACCGCGTGGCGCATCGAGTACACATCCTGTGGGTGCGCCGCGCGCTCGCTGCCGCCGCGCGCCGGCTCGCGCACCGTCAGGCGAAACACCAGCGCCAGGGCGAGGCCCGGCGCGCCGCAGGCGATGAACATGGCGCGCCAGCCGTGGTGCTGGCCGATCCAGCCGAGCACTGGAAAGAACACGATCGAGGCAACCGCCGTCGCCGTCCCGAACACGGCGAGCGCCAGCGGCCGGCGGTGCTCGCGGAACAGATCCGCCAGCAGGGAGTTCGACGGGGCGATGCCGCAGGCTTCGCCGCTGCCCATGAGAAAGCGCGCGAGCGCGAGCTGCCAGATGTTGCCCACCATTCCCGTGAGCATGGTCATGAGGCTCCAGAAGGCAAAGCCGAGCGCGATGATGTTGCGCCGGTTCCAGCGATCGGCGAGCGCGGCGATCGGAATCCCGAGAAGCGTATAAAACAGCGCGAAGGCGAGCCCGGAGACGAGCCCCAGCAGCGTGTCGCTCACCTGCAGCTCGCGCTTGATGAGCGGCAGTGCGAGTCCGAGAACGCCGCGATCGAGATAGTTGAAGGCGGAGATGAGGGTCAGGAACGCGAGCGCATAAGCCGCATAGCCCGTCGTGGCGTGGAGCCTCGAGTCCCCGCGGGGGCGAGCATCCGCCTCGGCCGGGGGGATTCCGCCGGCGTGTTCGCCCACGGGCGCAGCCGGCGGCTGCGGCACCGCTGTCAGCGATGTACGCGGCGCGCTCACCTGCGCATTCCGGCCGTGCGCCGGCTCAGAGCGGCCGCTCACCCACCACGGTGGTGCGCACCAGGTGACGCCGCTCGCCGCGATAATCGTGAATGCCCCGGTGCTGCAGGAAGCGGTTGTCCCACACGATGAGCGTGTCGGGCTGCCAGCGGATGCGGCAGTGGTACTGGATGCGCTGTGGCAGAGACTGCAGGTAGGCGAGCAGCGCGCGGCTCTCCTCCTCGCTCCAGCCGACGAAGCGCTTGAAGTAGGCGGTCGTCACGAACAGGCCCTGCCGCCCCGTGCGCGGATGACGGCGCACCGCCGGGTGGATGCTCTCGAGCTGCTCTTCGCTGAAGGAATGGCTCGCGCGCAGACGCAGGCGCTTGTCGGGGTCGAGCTTTTCGTTCTTCGACCAGATGTCCTTGCCAGAGTAGACGATCTTCAGGTCCTCGAGCGTGCGCCTCAGGCCCTGCGACAGGTCCTCGTACACGAGGTAGGTGTTGGCGAACGCGGTATCGCCGCCGAACTTCGGCACATCGAGCGCGCGCATGACGATGCACAGGGGCGGACGCGGCAGGAACGGGCTGTCGGTGTGGAAATGCTCGAACGAGGGCACGACGCTCTCGGGCTCATCCGCCTCGCGTCGCACCTCCTGCATATCCGAGTGCCCGCCCCAGGTGGGCGCTTGAGGCAGCTCGGTGAGCTCCCCGAAACAGCGCGAGAAGGCCTTGTGCTGCTCGGGCGTGAGCTTTTGATCGCGAAATACGATGACGAGGAAGTGCTCGAACGCGAGCATCACTTCCTCGAGTGTCTCCTGATCGAGGGGCGCTCGCAGGTCGACCCCCTGGATCTCGCAGCCGCAGGCGCCGGTCAGGGGCTGCACCCCGATCCGGCGGAAGCTCGGCATGGGCCGCCCCGCGACGATGGTGCCCGCTGCCTTCACCTGCTCCGCTCGCGCGACTTCACCCGCCATGACTTGATCCTCACTGCCTGCCGCGAGCCACGAGCGGACCGCGGGTTCGAGCACTGGAGGCTACCACCCGGATCACTTGCTGTCATCGCAGAATGGAATGCACTTTCCAATTTGTAACAGCGAAGGTCGGAGCTATAATCCCCCGCAGGTTGCGCCTCTCGAGGTCATCGATGGCAAGGGTTAAGCCCCCGCGTGGTGCAGGCGCCCGGACGCTGCGGCTCCTGCAGTGCATCGCTTCGGGCGAGCTCGAGTTCCCGCTCACGGAACTTGCGAAGCGCAGCGGCCTTGCGCCGAGCACGGTACATCGGCTGCTCTCATCGTGGGTCGAGCTGGACCTGCTCGAGCGCACCGGCCCCAAGGCCTACCGCATCGGACCGGAGCTGTTTCGCACCTCGGCCCTCATCCTGCAGCGCTTCGAGGTGCGCCGGATCGCCCGGCCCTTCCTGCAGCGTCTGTGGCGCGAATGGCAGGAGACCACATCGCTCTGTCTCTACAAACCCGCAACCCACACGGCCCTGGTCGCGGAGTCGATCCCCACGTCGCATCCGCTGCAGCTCGTGTTCGAGCCCTTCGGGGAGATCTCCCTCCCCTGGGGCTCCATGGGGCGGGCGATCCTCGCTCACCTGCCGCC
>DATJSR010000091.1:0-4491 GCA_035504015.1 Steroidobacteraceae bacterium | reverse complement strand
TGCCGGTCCTCACACCGGCATCGGTTGACCCATCACGAGCTTGCTCAGGGTGGTCGACATGGCGGCCTGCTCGGGGGACTCGGCCTGCTGGCGGAAGGCCTCGAAATCGGCCCGCTGCCTGGCGGGATCGGGCTCGGACATGCGGCGCTTCATCTCCGTCGCCACGGGCGAGCTCACTTCCAGAAAGACCCGCCGGCGCTCGCGGGCGTAGAAATCCAGCACCGCCTCGCCGGCCTTGCCGTGAACCACCGCCTTCAGCACCTGCGCGAGCGCGAGCGCATCGATAACCCCGCCCGTGAGCCCCATGCCCCCGCAGGGATTGCAGGCGTGCGCGGCATCGCCCGCGAGCAGCACGCGTCCGACGCGGAAGGTGGGCGCGCAGCGCTCGTGCACCCGATACGGCGAGGAGGCGAGTATGCGGAACGGGGCCTCGGGATCGGGCAGGATGGCCGCGTAATGCTGCGGGATGCGTCGGCGCGCTTCCTCCTCGCTGATCGACGCATCCTCGGCGTAGGTGACGCGCCACTCGTTCTCCAGCCCGAGCCGCGCCACCACCGCCCAGTTGACCGGATCGGCGACCATGTTCGCAGGCTCGAAGCCATAGCGCTCGAAGTCATACTCCAGATTGGTGGCGACGAAGCGCTCGGGCCAGGTGTGCCCCTCGAATGCCAGTCCGAGCAGGTGGCGCACGGCGCTGCGCGCCCCATCGGCGCCCACCACCCAGTCGGCATGCAGCTCCTCGCGGCCCGCGGCGCTCTCGAGCGTGAGCGTGCAGCCCTCGGCGCCGCTCTCGAGAGCGACCAGTCGTGTGCTCCAGCGCACGGCCGTGTTCGGCAGCCGCAGCAGGTGCTGCGACACGAGCTGCGCCAGGCGGTGCTGCCCGAAGTGCGCGTTGTACGTGAAGGACGCATCCGGCGGCGCCGTGCGCGCGGTGTCCACGTGGATGGACTCGCCCGTCGCGAGCAGCCGATAGGAAAAGCGTGAGCTGATGTAAGAGAGCGCGAGCGCATCCTCGAGCAAGCCGAGCTCGGCGAGCACGGTAAGTGTGGTGGGGAAATAGATAGTGGCCCGGGGGGAGTCGTTGATTGCCGGCTCTGCCTCGATCACCGTCACCGGGATGCCCCCGCGCGCCACACCGAGCGCGGTGAGAAAGCCCACCGGCCCGGCACCGACCACGACCACACCTGGTACCCGCTGCATCGTCGCTCCCGCAAGGAGCTGCATGGTGGAGCAAAGCGCGACTCTGTGGAAGAGCGTGGGGCGACTCCCGGATAATGAGCGCCTCCACGGGTGAGCGAAGGAACCTCGGGTGCTTGCAGAATTCGCCGGGCTCACCCCTGCGCAGCGCCGTGCCTTCATTGCCAGCGTTGCCGGCTGGTCGCTCGACGCTTTCGACTTCTTCGTGTTCGTGTTCTGCTTGCCGACGCTCGCGAAGCAGTTTCATGTCGACATCAAGACCGCCTCCCAGGGCATCTTTCTGACCCTTGCATTCCGACCTCTCGGCAGCCTGTGCTTCGGCTGGCTCGCCGAGCGCTTCGGGCGCAAGCCGGTGCTGATGCTCAATGTCCTCAGCTACTCGCTCATGCAGCTCGCCACCGCCTTCGCCCCCTCCCTTACCGTGCTGCTGGTCATGCGCGCAGCGTTCGGCTTCGCCATGGGCGGGGAATGGGGGGTCGGTGCCGCCCTCGCCCTCGAGAGCCTGCCCGCCCGCGGCCGCGGGCTGTTCTCGGGTCTGCTGCAAAGTGGCTACAGCATCGGCTACCTGCTCGCCTCGCTCGTGTTCGCACTCGCCTTCGTCTACGTCGGCTGGCGTGGCATGTTCCTGATCGGTGCGACGCCGGCGCTGCTGGTGTACTACGTGCGCCGCGGCGTGCACGAGTCTCCTGCCTGGCTCGCGGCGCGGCGCACGCCGCGCCCGCAGGCGGGGAGCCGCTGGCGCGCCGCGCGCGCGCACTTGCCGCGGCTTGCCTATCTGGTGGTGCTGATGGCGTGCTTCAATGCCTTCTCGCACGGCTCCCAGGATCTGTATCCCACCTTTCTGCAGGTGCAGCATCATTTCTCAACGAGCGTCACCGGTGGCATCGCCATCATCATGAACGTCGGAGCCCTGACGGGCGGCGTGCTCTTCGGCAGCCTCTCCGAGCGGCTCGGCCGCAAGCGCGCCATCATGCTGGCCGCGGCCCTCGCCCTGCCGCTCATTCCGCTGTGGGCACTGTCGAGCACGATGCTCGCGCTCGCGGTCGGTGGCTTTCTGATGCAACTCACCGTCCAAGGCGCGTGGGGCATCGTGCCCGCGCACCTGAGCGAGCTCTCCCCGCCCTCCGTGCGCGCCATCCTGCCGGGATTCGCCTATCAGCTGGGAAACCTCGCGATGTCGCGCATGTCACCCTTTCAGGCAGGCGCGGCCGAGTCCCTCGGTGGCAACTACGCTGTGGTGCTCGCCGGGACCATCGCCGCCGTGGCCGCAGCTCTCATCGTGGTCACCGCGCTCGGCAAGCAGGCGCCCGGAGGTGAGCTCGAGGTGTCGCGCTAGAGCCGCGCGCGCGCCTGTATGATGCGGTTTCGCGAGATGAGCTCGGCCGTCCCTACGGGAGGTGAATCGTGTACGGACTCATGCAGGAGCACTCGTGGCACGGCGCAAAGCGCCCGAGGAAAGCTCAAATGAAGACGAAGATCGCCGCGCTCGCTCTTGCCGCACGCACGCTGGCATTGAGCGCACTCGTTCTGGCGCCCGGCATCGGTCGCGCCGCGACGGCAGCGGCCGGTGCTGCGGGGGCCACGGAGCGCCTCGGCACCGTGTCCTTTGCGGTCGACTGCGCGCCCGCGGTACGAGGCGGCTTCGATCGCGGCGTCGCGCTGCTGCACGACTTTTGGTACGAGGAGGCGCGACCTCAGTTCGAGACGATCGCGCGCGCCGATCCGGGGTGTGCCATGGCGCACTGGGGCATCGCCATGAGCGAATTCCATCAGATCTGGGATCGGCCCGATGCAGAGGCGCTGCAGGATGGCTGGGCGCAGATGCAGGAGGCGCAGCGCATCGGCGCGCATAGCCAGCGAGAGCGCGCATACATCGACGCCCTCAGTGATTTCTACCGCCCCGGCGCGCGGCCCTATCAGCAGCGCCTGGATGCCTATGCCCGAGCGATGGGTCGGCTGTATGCGAAATACGCCGACGACGTGGATGCGGGCGCCTTCTACGCGCTCGCGCTGCTGGCCGCCCAGCCGCCGCGGGATCCGAGCCTCACGGCGCAGCGCCACGCGATGGCCGTGCTCGAGCCGCTGTGGGCACACTATCGCGATCACCCGGGTCTCGTGCATTACATCATTCACGCGTGTGACAACCCCGCCATGGCGCACCAGGGGCTGGCCGCGGCGCGACACTACGGAGAGATCGCCCCCTCCGGGCCGCACGCGGTGCACATGCCGGGTCACATCTTCGCGCGCCTCGGCATGTGGCAGGAGGACATCGCCGTCAATCGCGCCTCCGTTGCCGCCTCGCAAGTAGCCGAGGCTCGCCACCAGAGCGGCGCGATGGATCAGTTCCATGCAGATGACTTTCTGGTCTACGCCTATCTGCAGAGCGGCCAGGAAGGGCGCGCGCGCGAAGTGCTCGAGCAGGCGCTGAGCGCCATCGCACACTACGCTGCGATGCCCGACATGCATCCGGAGCATTACATGCAGGGGATGTTTCCCTACTACCGGATGAAGCTGCCGATCTTTCTCGGCCTCGAGCAGCACGATTGGGCGGCGGCCGCGCGGCTGCTGCCGGTTGAGGGGGCCCCGCCTGAAACCCAGCTGCAAGTGTACTGGGCCCGCGCCGTCGCGCACGGGCATCTGCATCAGGTGCACGAGGCAAGCGCCGACCTCGCCGCCTACGACCGCCTGCTCGAGCAGCTGCGCTCGGGGCCTCAGGCCTATGTCACCGAGTCGCTCGGCACGCGCATCCAGTGGGGAGAAATCGCCGGCTGGATCGCCTTCGCGCAGGGGCGCATCGATGAAGCCACCGAACGCCTGCGCGCGAGCGCAAACCTGCAGGACCGAGTCGGGCAAGGCGAGGTGGACATTCCAGCGCGCGAGATGCTCGGGGACGTGCTGCTCGAGGCGGGACGGGCGCAGGACGCGTTGGCCGAGTATCGACGGGTGCTGCAGCTGAGCCCCAACCGCTTCAATGCCCTGTTCAACGCCGGCCGTGCCGCCGAGCTCTCCGGGCATGCGCTCGAGGCGCGCGGGTTCTACGCCGCACTGCTGAAGTCCACCGACAATGGTGCCCACTCCACGCGCGCCGAGCTCGCTCACGCCAAAGGCGTGGTAGCGGCGGCGAGCCTCAGCCAGCTCACGCGCTGAGCACCGCGCCGCGGCCGGCGCGCCAGGCGCCCGCTGCGGGCTCGCAGATCACTCCTCGGGCGGCTTGCGCTCCGGCGGTTTGCGCTCCGCGCCCTTTTTGTCGGACCTGTTCTCCGGCGGCCTGCTCTCCGGCGCCTTGTGTGCCGG
>DATJSR010000090.1:0-25061 GCA_035504015.1 Steroidobacteraceae bacterium | reverse complement strand
GCACGGGGGACGCAATCGTACTGGTACCAGTCGACACAACCGTAGGCGGCGTCGGCGGTTTGAGACGGCTGCAGGATCTGCGACGTCGATCCGGCAGGAGACGCATCGCTTGTTGCGTGCATCGGCGACCTCCACAAGTGGGTCTTGCGCCGAGTCGGTCACTTGAGAATGCCACCGCGATACCTGTCTGTCTATGAACATTCGTACCTATGGATATGCCGAATCGGCGAGCCGCGCTCGCGCAGCAGCACGCGCAGCCCCCGACCCGCTCAGCGGTGGCGTTGACCCTCCTCGGGAGCGATCGACCGGTGCGCGCGGCGGCGCGTTCTCTGACGGATGCGCAGCGACAGCAGATCGAGCAGGGAGAAGAGCGCAGTCACCGCAGCGGCACTCGCCCATTCGAGGCCGAGCGAGCGAGCGAGCACGAACAGCGGCAGCGTCGCCTCGGGTAGCTGATCGAGTCCGGGCGCAGACTGGCCGCTCGGCAGCCCCGAGGCACAGCCCGCCATCGAGGGGCCAGCGCTCCGCGCGCCCGAGCAGCCGGCTCGCAGCCCACGGGGTCGCATTCGCCACGATCAGCAGCGCCAGGGCGCGCAGCGCATTCCACAGCGCGAGCTGGCGCTGCAGGTCGAGCCCCGGCGTCATCACGGGCTCGCCGGCAGGGGCCGGCGCGCAAAGAGCTCGTTGCGGCGAACGAATGAGACGAGGAAGCGCCGCTCCAGGCCGAACATCTGCGTCACGTACACGCGCAGGGCGTTGAGCTTGCCCTGGCGCTGCGCTGGCGTGAGCTCGACGCTTTGCCACTCCATGCGGGCCGCGTCGCGCGGGGCGCTCAGCTGCCGCTGCGGATGCAGTCCGCGCGGGGAGGGCCAGCCGAGTCCGCCGTGCACGATCCAGTAGCGCAGGCAATCGAGCCGTGCGCGGACCCCGAGGGCACGCTGCGCGAGATCGCCCGCAGCGCGGTGATCCGGATGCGCATCGAGCGGACTCGGGGCGAGCACATAGGTGGGCTGAACCCGATCGATGATGCTTCCGAGCTCCCGCAGGAGCTCCACGCCCTCATAGCGCGCCCCGGGATCGAAGGTTCCGGGATAGCTCACGCGATCGAGCTGCGTGAAGGAGGACATATAGGGAACGTACTCATGATCGGTGAGCAGCGACAGCAAGCCGCGATCCGGAAAGCCGAGGAAGAACTGATCGGCGAGCGGCACGCCGAGCGTGTGTGCGGCGGCGCGCGCCTCCTGCATGCGCCGCAGGGCAAGCGTGCGCATGCCCGCTGCGCCCGGATGCACGGTGTGCTCGGTCAGGGCGGCATCGAGCTCGAAGGCATCGCCGCTCGTGAGCCACACCACCGCGACCTGCGCACCCGCGGCGCGGGCGCGCTGAATGAGCCCGGCGCAGCACAGCGTCTCATCATCCGGATGGGGCGACACGACGAGAACGCGGTCGGCGGCGCTGAGGTGCGTGAGGTCGGAAGGCGGATAGGACTCGGTGTCCTGCCCCGAAGCGCAGGAAACCGAGAGCGCGAGCGCAAGGCTCAGAGCGATCGCGCCGAGCGCTCGCCCGCACTCGGCGCATCCTGTCCAGCGTATCCGCAGCAAGCGCTTCCTCGACGCAGTGCGCCTGTCACTATAGCCGCTCCTGCGTCAGAATCGCTCGATGCCACCCGCGCGCGGCCCGACATGCTCGTCGCCACCGTAAACAGCGGCAGCACGTCCGTTAAGCTCTCGGCCTTCGAAGGCGAAGCGCCCTGCATACGTCTGCGTCTGCGCGAGCGGCACAGTGTCGCTGCCTCGCTTGCGGGTGAGACGCTGCGCGGGTTCCTCGGCCGACTCGCCGCCATGCCCGAGGCCATCGCTCACCGCGTGGTGCACGGCGGTGCGCGCCTCGTGCGCCCGGTGGAGGTGAGCCCGCAGGTGGAGCAGACGCTGCGCGAGCTCGGCGCGCTCGCGCCGCTGCACAACCCGGTCGCGCTGCAGTGGATCGGCGCGGCGCGGCGGGTTTGTGCGCCCGAGGTGCGCCAGATCGCCGTGTTCGACACGGCCTTCTTCGCTGGCATGCCGCGCGTGGCGCGCGAGTATGCCCTGCCTGCCGAGGCGGGCGCAGCCGTCGGTGTGCGCCGCTATGGCTTTCATGGACTCGCGCATCAAGCGCTGTGGCGTCGCTGGTGCGCGCTGCAGCCCGACCGCGGCGGTCGCGGGCGCGTCATTTCGCTGCAGCTCGGCGGCGGCTGCTCGATCACGGCCATCGAGGATGGCCGACCCCTCGATACCAGCATGGGCTTCTCACCGCTCGAGGGACTCGTCATGGCCACGCGTGCGGGAGACACCGACGCCGCCATCGTGCCGTACCTGGCGCGCCGCCTGGGCTGTGCGCCCGAGGCAATCATCGAGCGGCTCAACGAGCGCTCCGGCCTGCTCGGAGTTTCCGGCCGCAGCGGCGACCTGCGCGAGCTCCTCGCCGATGATTCGGAGGGCGCACGCTTTGCCGTGGAGCTGTATTGCTATCGGGCCCGCAAGTACGTGGGCGCCTACTTCGCCGTGCTCGGCGGCTGCGATGCGGTGCTCTTCGGCGGCGGCGTCGGCGAGCACGCGCCCGAGATCCGGGCGCGCATTCTCGAGCCCTTGCGCTTCCTCGGCATCGAGCTCGATGCCGAAGCAAATGCCGCGGCGCGCGGGCAGGAAAGCCGTATCAGCAGCCCCACGAGCCGCGTTGCCGTGCAAGTGATTCCCGTGGACGAGGAGCACGCCCTGGCGCTCGCCGCACTCGAGTACGCGCCGTAGGCGCCAGCGCCTCGGCCGCCCAGCCCCATTCGCTTCAAGGCACGAGCACCGCGGCTCCCTGCAGTCGGCCGGCGCGCAAGCGCGCCAGCGCCTCATTGGCCTCGCTCAACGCAAAGCGTTCGGTTGCCGGCGACAGCGGCACGCTGGCCGCGAGCGACATGAACTGTGCCGCATCGGCCCGCGTGAGGTTGGCCACCGAGCAGAGCGTGCGCTCGCCCCACAGCCGTGCGTACGGGAAGCTCGGAATATCGCTCATGTGAATGCCGGCACAGACCACGCGGCCGCCGGGGCGAGTGGCCGCCAGCGCCGCGGGCACGAGCGATCCGACCGGAGCGAAGATGATGGCGGCATCGAGCGGCTGCGGCGGGGCTTCCTCGGAGGCGCCGGCCCACGCCGCGCCGAGCTCGCGCGCGAAACGCTGGGCTGCCTCATCGCCCGCGCGCGTGAAGGCATACACGCGCCGACCCTGGGCCCGTGCGAGCTGCGCGAGCAGATGCGCGGCCGCGCCGAAGCCGTACAGACCGAGATCCTTCCCCTCCCCCGCCGCCCGGTAGGCGCGATAGCCGATCAACCCCGCGCACAGCAGCGGCGCCGCTGTCTCATCGCTGTAGCGCTCGGGAATCACGCAGCAGTAGCGCGCATCGGCCACGACGTGCTCGGCATATCCGCCATCGAGCGTGTAGCCGGTGAAGCGTGCGCGCGGGCAAAGATTCTCGAGACCGTGGCAACAATAAAAGCACACGCCGCAGGTCTCACCGAGCCAGGGCACGCCCACGCGCTCTCCCGGACGAAAGCGCGTGACCGCGCTGCCGACGGCCTCGACGATGCCGACGATCTCGTGCCCCGGTGTGATGGGGGTCGGTACCTGGGGAAGCTCCCCATCCACCACGTGCAGATCGGTCCGGCAGACCCCGCAGGCGCGCACGCGCAGCAGCACCTGCTGAGGGTCCGGAACGGGTCTCGGCACCTCATCGGCGTGGAGCGACTCGCCCGTGGCATGCAGACGCATGGCTCGCACGGGCGCCTCGACTCAGTCAGCGGTTGCCGGAAAGCGCCGGAGAGAGCTTCGGATCGGCCGCTGGCTGCGCCGCCGCCGTGGGCGGGGTGAGCGGGGCGGCAGTCGACTCGGACGTTGCCGCAGCGGGGGCTGGCGTCGCTCGAGCCGGCTCGGCTGTTGCCGCAGGCGGCGGTGCGGCTGCATCCGGTGCAGCGGCAGGCGGTGCAGCCGCAGGCGGTGTAGCGGTGGGTGTCCCAGCGGGCGCCGAGGCGCTGCCCGCACCGCCCGGGGAATCGAGAACCGCCTCCAGCCCGACCGTGGCCGGGATGCCGTTGGCCGTCTTCAGGGTTTCGATGGCGTAGTCCCAGTGGATCGCCGCGGTGCTGCTACCCAGCGCCCGATCGAGCAGCTGCTCGAAGTCGGCGAGTATCGGCTCGACGGTCTGCCCTTGGTCATCGACCGGAGGATGTGCCTCGAGAAGCAGCTCGCCATCGACGTATGCCACCTTCACCGGCTCGTTGATGAGCCGCACGGTGGTGCCGACGGGAACGGTGGGAAAGAAGGCGGCGATGTCCTCCGGGTACATGCGGATGCAGCCGTGGGTCACCGGCATCCCGACGGCAAGCGGATTGTTGGTCCCGTGAATGAGGTAGTCACCCGGGTGGATGGCCATGCGCATGGCATAGGCCCCGAGCGGATTCTGCGGCCCCGGCTTGACGATCGCCGGAATCGGATCGCCGTTGGCGGCGTGCTCCTTGCGGACCGATTCGGGCGGATACCAGAAGGGATTCTTCTGCTTGCTGACGATGCGCGTCTCGCCGAGCGGGGTCTTCCAATCCATCTTGCCGATGCTCACCGGATAGGTGACCACCACCGGCTTCTGGCCGCGCTTTGTCTTTGGGAAGTAATAGAGGCGATGCTCCGGCAGGTTGACCACGATACCCGTGCGGGGTCCGGGCGGCAGGATGCGCCGTCCCGGGACGACGATCTCGGTGCCCTCACCCGGCAGCCAGGGATCCACACCGGGGTTGGCCCGCGTGATCTCCTCGTACCCCAGGCCATAGCGGCGCGCGATATCCACGAGGGTGTCCTCGTAGCGGGTCTTCAGGTGCAGGTCCTCGCCGACGACCTGAACGGTGGGATCGGAGAGCTCGTAGACGGCCGCATCGGCCGGCACGGCACCGAGCGTGATCCAGGCCAGGAGCACCCCGGCCAGGAGAAGACATAAGGTGGCCGCACGCGCGGGCCGGGCCTTGAGCATGATCGTCGACAAAGCAGACACCGTATACGGGGATCCTGTCGACATTCTAGACTGAACCCACCGGGCGCGCGCGCCCGCCCGCCAGCGTTTCTGCTGCCGGGCCCACCCGCTCGGGCATGGCCTTTGCTTGATCCCGATATCGCAGGAGGGATCGCGTATGGCGTCAGTGAGGACGATGGGAGCACTGCTCGGGGCGCTCGGGTTGGGCGGCTGTGCCGCCCTCGGTAGTCATCCTCCGGTGAGCGGTTACGTCGCCGACTCGGCCATCACCGCACGGGTGCGTGCCGCGCTCGTTCAGGACCCGGCGCTCGAGGCGAGCGACGTGGGCGTGTATACCTACAATGGCCGCGTCACCCTCGATGGGGTCGTGGATGATCAGGGGATGGTGCGCCGGGTGGTGCTGGCGGCCGAGCAGACCCCCGGGGTGCGCAGCGTGCAAAATGCCATGCAGGTCGCGCCCGCCACGCCCGAGCTGACCGCGCGCTGAGCCTCCTCAGCCCGGCAGCGGTGCTGCAATGCTGACCTGCAGCTCGCTCAGGCCTTCGATGCCGCACGTCACGGTATCGCCCGGCAGCAGCGGTCCCACACCCGCCGGCGTGCCCGTGAAGATGAGATCTCCGGGGGCCAGCTCGAAGAGCGTCGAGAGCTCCGCAAGTATCTCCGGAACCGCCCACGTCATCTGCGCAACGTCCGCACTCTGGCGCAGCTGATCGCGCACGCGCAGCCAGATGCGCCCGCGCGCCACGTGGCCCAGGCTCGCTGGGCGCAGCGTGCCGACCGCGGCGGAGCGATCGAAGCCCTTGCTCGTCTCCCAAGGCAGCCCCGCGGCGCTCGCCAAGCGCTGCAGGTCGCGCCGCGTGAAATCGATACCGACGGCATAGCCGTATACGCACTGCAGGGCCTGCGCGGGCGCGAGCGCGCGCCCGCCGCCGGCGAGCGCGACGACCAGCTCCACCTCGTGGTGGAAACTGGCGGTGCGCGGCGGCAGCGGCACGCTGGCGCCGTGCTCCACGATCGCATCGGCGGGCTTGGCAAAGAAGAATGGCGGTGCCCGCTCGGGGTCGCCACCCATCTCGCGCGCATGCTCGGCGTAGTTGCGTCCGACGCAGTAGATGCGCCGCACCGGAAAGCGCAGCGCCGTCCCCTGCACGGCGAGGCTCGCCCTCGCGGGGGCGGCCACCACGTAGCCCGCATCGCTGTAGCCCGCATCGCTCGGCAGCGCTTCGCGTCCCATGCGGCGATGTTTGATTATCCGGCCCCTTCGGTCAATCATGCGTGCGATGGCTGCGATCATCTGATGCCGCGCGCCGGCGTGTTGCCGCGCGCTTTCTATGCGCGCGATGCGCTCGCCGTGGCCCCCGCGCTCATCGGCCTGTACCTGGTGCGCCGGGAGCCCCGGGTGCTGCGCGTCGGGCGCATCGTGGAGACCGAGGCCTACATGGGGCCCGTGGATCTCGCCGCCCATTCCGCGCGCGGCCGGCGCACGCCCCGCACCGAGGTGATGTTCGGCGCGCCGGGGCATGCCTATGTGTACTTCATCTACGGCGTCTGGAACTGCCTGAACGTGGTCACCTCCCCGCGCGAGGTACCACACGCCGTGCTGCTGCGCGCGCTCGAGCCAGTCGAGAACCTGGAGCACGGTACCTGGGGTCCCGGGCTGCTGTGCCGGTCGATGGGTATCGATCGCACGCTGAACGGTGCGGATCTGTGCTCACGCGAGGCGCTCTGGATCGAGCGGCCGCGCGCGGCCGCGCGGCCGCGCATCGCTCGCGCTGCGCGCATCGGCGTCGACTATGCCGGCGACTGGGCGCGGCGCCCGTGGCGCTTCTTCGACCGCGATTCGCCGTTCGTCTCGACGCTGTCGCCCGCCGCGCGCCGGCGAGCATTGAGGGAGCGCAGCGAGGCTGCGCGCCGCCGCGATGGATCGCGTTGACGCCGTCGTCATCGGCGGGGGTGTGGTGGGGCTCGCCGTCGCACGCGCTCTGGCACTCACGAGGCGCGAGACGCTGTTGCTCGAGGCGGCGGCGGAGTGTGGCACGGGCATCAGCTCGCGCAGCAGCGAGGTGATTCACGCAGGCCTGTATTACCCACCCGGGTCCCTGAAGGCACGTCTGTGCCGCGCGGGTCGTGAGCAGCTCTACGGCTTCGCCGCCGAGCGCGAGGTCCCGTACCGGCGCTGCGGCAAACTCGTGGTCGCGACCTCTGCGGGGGAGCTCGAGAAGCTGGCGGCGCTCGCGCGCACGGCGCAGGCGAATGACGTCGCGGTGCATCCCCTTGATGCGCGCGCGGCGCGCGCGCTCGAGCCCGAGCTCGCCTGCGAGGCCGCGCTGCTCTCGCCCGACACGGGCATCATCGACTCGCATGCGTATGTGCTGGCGCTGCGCGCCGAGGCCGAGCGCGAGGGCGTGATCATCGCGTGCCGCTCACGGGTGACGGGCTGGACGCTCGCGGGCGGCGCGAGCCGTCTGTCGATCAATCACCAGGAGGCAAGCCTCGAGGCGGCCCTCGTCGTCAATTGCGCCGGACTGCAAGCGCTAGAGGTGGCCGCACTGATCGCGGACTACCCCGCCGCACTGCTGCCCCGCGCCTACCTTGCCAAGGGCAACTACTTTGCCTTGCGCGGGGCCTCACCGTTTCGTCATCTGATCTACCCGCTTCCCGAGGGCGGCGGCCTGGGCATTCATCTGACGCTCGATCTGGCGGGCGGCGCGCGCTTCGGGCCGGACGTGCAGTGGGTCGCGGAGCCGGACTATCGCGTCGATGCCACGCGGGCCGGGCTCTTTGCCGTCGCGATTCGCCACTACTGGCCGGCACTGCCCGCGGATGCGCTGCTGCCGGGCTATGCCGGCCTGCGTCCCAAGATCGCACCGCCCGAGCAGGCATGGGCCGACTTTCGCATCGACGGGCCGGCGCTGCACGGTTTGCCGCTGGTGCAGCTCTTCGGCATAGAGTCCCCGGGACTGACCGCAGCGCTCGCCATCGGCGAGTATGTCGCGCGGCTGAGCGGCTGAGGCCGCGCCTCAGCCGATGATCTGACGGGCCTTGAGCTCGGCGATGATGCGTGCGGCGAGCTCCGCTGCGGACCTGTCGCCCGTCGCGAGCAGCATCTCGGGCCGCTCGGGAACCTCGTACGGGGAGTCGATGCCGGTGAAATTCTTGATCAGGCCGGCGCGCGCCCGCGCATACAGGCCCTTGGGGTCGCGCCGCATGCACTCCTCGAGCGCCGTGTCGACGAAGATCTCGATGAACTCCCCCTCGCGCACCAGCTCGCGCACCATGCGCCGCTCGGCGCGAAAGGGCGAGATGAAAGAGCACAGCACGATCAGGCCCGCATCGACGAAGAGTCGTGCCACCTCGCCCACGCGGCGGATGTTCTCGACCCGGTCGGCGTCGGTGAAGCCGAGGTCGCGATTGAGCCCGTGGCGCACGTTGTCGCCGTCGAGCAGGTAGGTGTGCGCGCCGTGCGCATAGAGCTCCTTCTCGACGAGATTGGCGATCGTCGACTTGCCCGATCCGGAGAGCCCCGTGAACCACAGCAGCGCGGGCCGGTGGCCATTGCGGCGGACGCGCGCGTCCTGATCGACGGCGAGGCTCTGACGATGCACGTTGGTGGCGCGGCGCAGACCGAAGCTGATCATGCCGGCGCCCGCCGTGGCGTTGCTGAAGCGATCGATGAGGATGAATGCGCCGGTGTCGCGGTTCTCGGCATAGGGATCGAAGGCAACCGGCGCGGCGCTGTCGATGTTGCACAGCCCGATCTCGTTGAGCGCGAGCGTGCGCGCCGCCATGTGCTCGAGCGTATTGACGTCGATCTTGTGCTTGAGCGCGCTCACGCGGGCGGGCACGTAGCGCGTGCCGATGCGCATGAGGTAGGAGCGTCCCGGCAACATCGGCTCCTCGGCCATCCACAGCACGTGGGCGGCAAACTGATCGCTCACCTGAGGGCGTGCGGTGGCAGGCGCGAGCACATCGCCGCGGGCAGCATCGATATCCTCGCTCAGCACGAGCGTAACGGCATCACCCGCGCGCGCGCGCTCGAGCTCACCGTCGGCGGTGACGATGCGCGCCAGCGTGGCCTCGCGCCCGGAGGTCGCGACCACCAGCCGATCGCCGATGCCGACCTCTCCGGAGGCGACGCTGCCGGCGAGGCCGCGAAAGTCCTGATCGGGCCGGTTGACCCACTGCACCGGAAAGCGAAACGGCAGCGCCGCCGATTCGCGCGCGACATCGAGCTGCTCGAGATGCTCGAGCAGCGTCGGGCCCTCGTACCAGCGCGTGCGCTCCGAGCGCAGCGTCACGTTGTCACCGAAGCGGGCCGAGATCGGAACGGGCACCACCGAGGCAAAACCCAGCGCCTCCGCGAAGCCGAAGTAGTCGCCGATCAGGTGATGGAAGCGCTCGGCGGAGAAGTCGACGAGGTCGATCTTGTTGACTGCCACGAGGATGTGGCGGATGCCGAGCAGCGCGCAGATGTAGCTATGGCGGCGCGTCTGCGTGAGCACACCCTTGCGGGCGTCGAGGAGGATGACGGCCGCATCGCACAGCGATGCGCCCGTTGCCATGTTGCGCGTGTACTGCTCGTGCCCGGGAGTATCGGCGACGATGAACGAGCGGC
The DNA here is from genome assembly GCA_035504015.1 of Steroidobacteraceae bacterium. Classification (GTDB taxonomy): domain Bacteria; phylum Pseudomonadota; class Gammaproteobacteria; order Steroidobacterales; family Steroidobacteraceae; genus JASHUC01. Next base: position 15,405 of record DATJSR010000090.1, on the reverse strand, counting down.
GTGCCGTCGTGAAGAAGCGCCACGCGACATCGATGGTGATGCCCTGCTCGCGCTCGGCTTCGAGGCCATCGACCAGCAGCGCCAGATCCAGCTCCTCGCCCGTCGTGCCGTGACGGCGGCTGTCGCGGCGCAGGGATTCGAGCTGATCGTCGGGGACCAGACGGCTGTCGAGCAGCAGCCGCCCGATGAGCGTCGACTTGCCATCGTCGACCGAGCCGCAGGTTAGAAAGCGCAGCAGGCTGCGCTCGCGGTCCTGCGGTGTGCTCACCGTGACGAATTGCGGCGACCCGGCCGTCATCAGAAATACCCCTCGCGCTTCTTGCGCTCCATCGAGGCGGCTTCGTCGCTGTCGATGAGGCGCCCCGAGCGCTCGGAGGTGCGCACGGCCGTCACCTCCTCGATGAGCGCATCGAGCGTGGTTGCGCTGCTCTCGATCGCCGCGGTGAGCGGATAGCAGCCCAGCGAGCGAAAGCGCACCGTGCGCAGCGCGGGCGTCTCGCCCGGCTCGAGCGGCAGGCGCTCGTCATCGCGCACGATGAGCTGGCCGTCGCGGCTCACCACCGGACGCGGCGCAGCGAGATACAGCGGCACCAGCGGAATCTGCTCGGCGCGCGTGTAGTGCCACACATCGAGCTCGGTCCAGTCCGAGAGCGGAAAGACACGAATGCTCTCACCCTTGTGAATGCGCGTGTTGTAGAGGCGCCAGAGCTCGGGGCGCTGGCGGCGCGGATCCCACACGTGACCCTTCGAGCGGAACGAGAAGATGCGCTCCTTGGCGCGGCTCTTTTCCTCGTCGCGGCGCGCACCGCCGAAGGCGGCGTCGAAACCCCACCGATCGAGCGCCTGCTTGAGCGCCTCGGTCTTCATGACCTGCGTATGCAGCTGCGAGCCGGAGCGGATCGGGTCGATGCCGCGCGCACGGCCCTCTTCGTTGGTGTACACGAGCAGCTGCAGCCCGTAGCGAGCGGCGAGCATGTCGCGATGCCGGATCATGTCGCGGAACTTCCAGCCCGTATCGATGTGCAGCAGCGGAAAAGGCGGCTTGGCGGGATAGAAGGCCTTCAAGGCGAGGTGCACGAGCACGCCCGAGTCCTTGCCGATCGAGTACAGCAGCACCGGGTTGGCGAACTCGGCAACGACCTCGCGCAGGATGCCGATCGACTCGGCCTCGAGACGCCTCAGGTGCCCCGACAGCCCGCTGGCGCGCTGCTGCTGCGTATCGAGCGTGAGCACCATCGGTGGGCCTCAGGCCGCAATCGACAGCGGCTCGAGGGTGCCGCTCGCGATGAACCAGCTGTTGCGAAAGCCGGGCTTTGCGTAGCGCAGCGGCTGTCCATCGGGGGCGCACACCCTGCCTCCCGCCGCGGTGAGCACGGCCTGTCCTGCGGCCGTGTCCCACTCCATCGTCGGACCGAGGCGCGGGTACAGATCGGCACGTCCCTCGGCGATCAGGCAGAACTTCAACGAGGAGCCGATGGAGACTTCCTCGGCGACCGTGTAGCGGGCGAGGTAGGCATCGGTCTCGGGGGAGCGATGCGATCGTGAGGCCACCGCGGTGACCCCGGCAGGGGGCACGGCCCGCACGTGGATGCGCTCGCGCGGGCCCGCGGTCTGCGCAAAAGGATCCTGAATGAGGCGCAGTGCGTGACGGGCGGGAGCATCGCCCGCATACAGCCGCTGATCTGCGGGCGCGTAGACGACCCCGAGCACGGGCGTGGCTGCACGCACCAGGGCGATGTTGACCGTGAACTCACCGCGATGCGCGATGAACTCCTTGGTGCCATCGAGCGGGTCGACCAGAAAGAACTCACGGGTCCCGACGGCGCCGGCCGCGCCGCCGCTCGATTCCTCGGCGATCACGGGGATATCCGGTGCGCAGCGCGCAAGTGCGCTCAGAATGAGCGCCTCGGATGCCTGATCCGCATCGGTGACGGGCGAGTGATCCTCTTTCATGCGTACCTGGAAGCCAGCACGATAGATCTGCTGCACTGCGCGACCGGCGGCGGCCGCAGCGCGGATCATGGCCTCGAGAAGCTCGCTATCGGTCATGATGCTCGACATCCACGTTGCCCAAAGTGTACACAGGCCCGCCTCGAGGATCGGGGCCTTGTGAGCCTTCGGCGGCGACCTCATTGAGGAGGGGCCGGCTGCGCAAAGGGTGCAACCCGGCACGGAAGTCGCGTGCCGAGTTTGGGCAAGCTGCACGCCCGCCCGGCTCGCGACAGCGCTGGGAACGCCGCTTGCGCCGCCGTGTCTAAGCTATTGAATTTCGTCTTGTAAGGCTTTGTAAAGGTTGAGCTCAGGTCGCCTCGCGCAGCGTCAACCGGTGTCGGCAACCTGCGTTGGGCGCACTACGCATGCAATAGGGGTTAAGGCAATGAATATCGCTGCTGGATCACTCAAGCTCGCGCCTCGCGCCGGTCGTCTGCTCGCTGCAGGTGCGCTCATCGCGACACTGGCGGCCTGCGTCACCGAGCCGCCCCCGCGGCCCACGCCGCCCCCGCCTCCGCCCCCGGCGGTCAATACCACCGTGTATGCCTATCCGCAGCAGGGCCAGACGCCCGAGCAGCAGGACCGGGATCGGTACGAGTGCTACACGTGGGCCACGCAGCAGACCGGTTTTGACCCCAGTTCCGCAACCGTGCCCGCCGAGATGCGCGTGCGCGTGGTCGGCGGCGGACCGCCCCCGGGCACCAACACCGCGATCGGCGCAGTCACCGGTGCAGCCATCGGCGCGGCCGTCGGCAACCCCTGGAACCGCGGGCCCACCGCGCTCGTCGGTGCGCTCATCGGCGGAGCGATCGGCGCGAGCACCGACGCCGCGAACGCCCAACGCACGCAGCAGGTCGTCACCTATAACCAGGCGCAGTATGCTCAGCTGCAGCAGAAGGCGGCGGATTACCGGCGTGCGCTGGGGGCCTGTCTGGAAGGGCGCGGCTATACCGTCCGCTGAAAGCTCGCGTCCACTGATCGGCAAGGTGTCCTCTCATGAATGGTTCGCTCCCACGTAGTGTCCTCTCGCTGGTCCTTGCCGCTGCGCTCGCGGCGACCCTGGCTGCCGGGAGCGTACAGGCCGATCCGCGCGACGAGCATGCAGTGCGCGCGCACGAGCACTTCGATGCGCGCTTCAATCACAACCATGCCTATCCGGTGCGTGGCGCATTCGTCGGTGCGCTGCCCCACGAGCACTTCGAGGTCGTTCGCGGTGGGGTGCATTACTACTTCGCGGGCGGTGTGTGGTATGCCCCGCGGCCCGGCGGCTTCATCGTGGTGGGTCCGCCGTTCGGCGTCTTCGTCCCGGTGCTGCCGCCTTTCTACACCACCGTGTGGGTGGGGGGCATCCCGTACTACTACGCCAACGACGCCTATTACGTGTATCGCGGCCCCGATCAGGGCTACGAGGTGGTGGCGCCGCCCGATGACTCGGCGATTGCCACGACGCCTCCCCCGGGCGCCCCGGGCCCGGACTCGGTACCCCCTGGCGCACCGCCTCCCCCGGGCGCGGCGCCTGGGCCCGGCGCGGCAGGGCCGGCGATGGCGAGCGGCAACATCTTCATCTATCCGCGCAACGGCCAGTCGGCGGACCAGCAGGCGCGTGACAAGTACGAGTGCCACAGCTGGGCGAGCAGCCAGACGGGATTCGATCCCACGCAGGTCGGTGGAGGCGTGCCCCCGCCGCAGCTCGGCGCCAAGCGCGCGGACTACAACCGCGCCATGGCCGCCTGTCTCGATGGCCGCGGCTATACGGTGAGATGACGGCCGTAGCGGGCCAGAGGGTCCGCCACGCTCAGCGCAAGCCGCTCTGCTGCAGGATGCGCGGGGTGTGAGCTTCCCAGCCGATCGCCATGATATGAACGCCCGCGCATACGCCCTGCAGGGCGCGCACCAGGCGTGCGGCGATCTCGATCCCCACCTCCTCCTCCCGCCCCTGCTCGGCGGCGCTCTGCATCTCCTGCAGCAGCGCCTCGGGCACGCGAATGCCGGGGACATTCGCATTGAGCCAGCCCGCCATCTTCGCTGACTTCAACGGAATGATGCCGGCCAGCAATGCCACCTCCCCGAGAGCGGCACGGCCGATGAAGTCCTCCAGGGCGCGGGGGTCGAACACGGCCTGGGTCTGCAGGAACTGCGCGCCCGCATCGATCTTGCGCCGGGTGTTCTCGATCTCGGCCACGATATCCGTGGCGCCTGGGTTGGCGGTGGCGCCGAGGAAGGCGCTGGGCTTACCTTTGAGCTCGTTACCGGTCATGTCGTGGCCTTCGTTCAGGCCACGGGCGACGCGCAGCATGTCGCTGGCGTTGAGGTCGAATACGGCCTTGGCCTCGGGGTGATCGCCATTCTTGGGCTGATCCCCCGACATGAAGACGAAATTGCCGACGCCGAGCAGGGATGCCCCGAGCAGGTCTGCCTGGATCGCGATCCGGTTGCGGTCCCGCGCGGTGATCTGCACGATCGGCTCGATGCCGCGATCGATGAGCAAGTGCGCGACGGATTTCGGCTCGATCGCCATGCGGGCGCGAGGCGAATCGGTGAGGTTGATGGCATCGACGTACGGCTTGAGCGCATCGGCCTTGGAGAACAGCTCGCTGAGGTCTGTCCCCTTGGGCGGCGTGAGCTCCGTCGTCACGACAAAGCCCTTCGAGCGAATCTTATCGGCGAGTCGGCTCACTATGGTGCTCCGGAAGGCATGGCTTGTGCGGCCGGCTCACGGCCACGAGCCCTCGAGCGGAACGAGGTGCAGATCCGCCTCCGCCGCGGGTAAGCTGTCCAGGGATGGCCAACGCGAGCGCTCGCGCGCGGGAACCGGCCGGGACGTCGCACATTAGCCGTAACATCGAACGCAGGCGAAAGTTTGCCATTGACCACCGCCACCCGCCAGCTGCTCGCAGCGCTGCGTCATCGCAGGCCGAGTCCCCCTGAGGCGCTCGAGCTCATCGACTGCGACCTCGCCCCGCTGCTCGCAAGCGCCGAGACGCTCACGCTCGAGGGCTTCGGCAGCACGGTCACCTATTCGCGCAAGGTGTTCGTGCCGCTCACGCAGCTGTGCCGCGACGTATGCCACTACTGCACCTTCGCCAAAGCGCCCCGCGCGTTGCACTCGGCCTATCTCTCCCCGGCCGAGGTGCTCGAGATCGCGCGTGTCGGAGCGGCCGCCGGCTGCAAGGAAGTGCTCTTCACGCTCGGGGACAAGCCGGAGCTGCGTTATGCGAAGGCGCGCGCCGCGCTCGCCACGCTCGGCTACAGCAGCACTCTCGAGTACCTCGCAGCGATTGCACGCGAGGTGCACGCCAGTACCGGGCTGCTGCCGCATCTGAACCCAGGTGTCATGAGCCGCGCGGAGCTCGCGGCGCTGCGTGCCGTCAGCGTCTCCATGGGCATCATGCTCGAGAGCACGGCCGAGCGGCTCACGGCCCGGGGGGGCCCGCACTGGGGCTCACCGGACAAGCACCCCGCGGTGCGCCTCGCGACGCTCGAGGCCGCCGGCGAGCTGGCAATTCCCTTCACCACCGGACTGCTCGTCGGCATCGGCGAGAGCCGCCGCGAGCGCCTCGAAGGCCTGCTTGCCATTCGCGAGCTGCACCGCCGCCACGGGCACATCCAGGAGGTGATTCTGCAGAATTTCCGGCCCAAGCCCGGCACGCGCATGGCGCGGGCGCCCGAGCCAGCGCTCGCGGAGCACTTGTGGACGATCGCCGCGGCGCGCCTCGTGCTCGGCCCCGAGATGTCGCTGCAGGCCCCCCCCAATCTGCAGCCGCAGGCCCTCGCTGCCCTCATCGGCGCAGGCATCAACGATTGGGGCGGGGTCTCTCCGGTGACCCCGGACCATGTCAATCCAGAGGCGCCGTGGCCACACCTGCAGGCGCTCGCGGCCGCAACGCGCGCCGCCGGGCGCACCCTGGGCGAGCGCCTCGCCATCACGCCCGCCTTCGCACGCGAGCCCGCGCGCTGGGTCGATGCATCGCTGCGGCGCGCGGTGCTCACGCGCGCAGACAGCTGTGGGCGTGCGCGCACCGACACCTGGTACGCGGGCAGCAGCGCGCCACCCCCGCCCGATGCGCACGGCGCGCTCGTGCCCGAGCGCGCACCGAGCGCACCCGTAGCGGCGCTGCTGGCGCGCGCCGCTGACGGCGCAGCCCTCGAGGAGCGCGAGATCACCCGGCTGTTCGAGGTCGAGGGGGACGATCTGGCGCATGTGCTCGCCGCGGCGGATCGCCTGCGCGAGGCGGCGTGCGGTGCCAGCGTCACCTACGTCATCAACCGCAACATCAACTACACCAACATCTGCCTCTATCACTGCGGCTTCTGCGCCTTCTCGAAGAGCGGCAGCAAGCAGCTGCGCGGACCGGCCTATCGCATGCCGCTCGAGGAGATCGCCAGACGCGTCGTCGAGGCCCGCGACCGCGGTGCCACGGAGGTGTGTCTGCAGGGTGGCATTCATCCGGAGTTCTCGGGCCACACCTACCTCGAGATCGTCGCCACGGTGAAGGCCGCCGTGCCTGCCATGCACGTGCATGCATTCTCACCGCTCGAGATCACCCACGGTGCGCGCACGCTCGGGCTGTCGCTCGAGAGCTTCCTGCGCCGTCTGCAGGCGGCCGGACTGTCGACACTGCCCGGCACGGCGGCGGAGATCCTCGATGATGAGGTGCGCGCGATCATCTGCCCGGACAAGGTCACAACCGAGGAGTGGCTGGCGGTGATGGAGACGGCGCACCGCATCGGGCTCAAGAGCACCGCCACGATCATGTTCGGTCACGTCGAGCAGCCGCGACACTGGGCGCGTCACCTGTTGCGCCTGCGCGCCCTGCAGCAGCGCACCGGCGGGTTCACCGAGCTGGTGCCCCTGGCCTTCGTTCACATGGAGGCGCCCCTGGCGCGGCGCGGGCTCGCCAGATCCGGACCGAGCTTTCGCGAGGCGCTGCTGATGCATGCGGTCGGGCGCCTCGCGATGCACCCGTTGCTGCCCAACGTGCAGACGTCGTGGGTGAAGATGGGGCGCGAGGGGGCGCAGCTGTGCCTGCACGCGGGCGCCAACGACCTCGGCGGCACGCTGATGAACGAGTCGATCACGCGCGCGGCCGGTGGCAGTCACGGGCAGGAGATGACGGTCGCGGATCTGCAGGCGATCGCCGGCGCGGCCGGGCGCCCGCTGACGCGACGGACCACGCTCTACGGTACACCCGAAGCCACGCCCCGCTACGGGCTGCACGGCGCGGCGGGCGCTGCTCAATGTCGCGACAGCGGCGCCGAGGCGCTCTTGAGCTGAGGTAGCACCTGCCGGGCGTAGAAGTCGATCACCGCGCCCTGATCCTCCTGCCCGGAATGCACATTGACGATGCTGACGCCGCTCGCACGCAGCTCCTGAATCTTCTTCACGTGCACCGCCGGGTCGGCGCTCACGACCCATTCATCGAGAACCTTCTCGAGCGGAATCTCCCGGTCCGCGCGCTGCTCGATCTCGAGCGGGCTCACGATGTTCTGGTAGCCCTTGAAGGCCTTCGGCAGGAAGCGCCACAGCTCGGCGGGTCGCCGGCCCTGCGCCTCGTCACCGACGACGGCGAACAGCTCCGTCATCACCGGCATGTCCGCCGGGTTCTTGCCCGCCGCGCGTGCGCCCTTCTCCCATTCCTGCTTGTGCTCCTTCCAGGTCTGCGGATCGGTGATGAGACCATCACCGTGCTCGCCCGCGAGGCGCATCGCCTTCGGACCGTTCGCCGCCGTCAGTAGCGGAATCGGCTGGGGCGGCCGGTCGTAGAGTTTCCCATCCACCTGATAGAAGCGACCCTTCTCGCGCACGGGCTCCCCGCTCCAGAGGCGGCGGATGATGGCGAGCGCCTCGATGAGCCGGTCCCAGCGCTCGCGCCAGGAGGGCCACTCTCCGGTGGCAGCCTGCTCATTGAGCGCCTCACCCGAGCCGACGCCCAGATAGATTCGACCGGGTGCGAGCAGGCTCAGCGAGGCGAAGGCCTCCGCGACCACAGCCGGGTGATAGCGCAGCGTCGGGCAGGTGACCATCGTGCCCATCCACAGCTGCTGCGTGCGCACCGCGAGCGCCCCGAGCGTCACCCAGGCCTCCCCCGCATGGCGCTCGTTGTCCTGCCAGGGCTGGAAGTGATCACTGGTGGAGATGAGGTCGAAGCCCACGCGCTCGGCGTGCTCGCCGAGCAGCAGCAGCTGCGGGACCGGGAACTGCTCGTGCGAGAGCACGAAGCCGATCATCTGCGAGTGAAAGTGCGGGGGGCGCGCAGTGGCGCCCCGGGCGGCGCGCGCCGCACTGGCGCTGTGTGTCGGCGTGGGCATCGCAGTGACCTTCTTCGGGAGGACTGCGACTAACGGGCACGCCGCGGCGTCAGTTCCACTCAGCCATCACGGCCTGCGGCGCTAGCCGAGCGGACCGAAGCCGACACGGCTCACGTCGTTGAACAGGGCGACTCCGAGCAGCAGCACGAGCAGTGCAATGCCGACCTGTTGGCCGAAGACCTGGGCGCGCTCCGACAGCGGCCGCCCCTTGATCCACTCCGCCGCCTGAAAGACGATCTGGCCGCCATCGAGAATCGGGATCGGCAGCAGATTGAAAAGCGCGATGGCGAGCGAGATCAGCACCAGGAAGCTCAGGAAGTCTCCGGCGCCGGCCGTTGCCGACTCGCCGGCGAACTCAGCGATGCTGATCGGCCCGCTCAGGTTCTTGAGCGATACCTGACCGAGCACCATGCGATAAAGCAGCCTGCCTTGCATCGCCGTGAGGTTCCAGGCCTCCCCGGTGGCCGCGCTCAGGGCCCCGAGAGGCGAGAGCCGCACGTGGCTGATCATCGAGGCTGGCAGCGGCACGCTCCCCGAGAGCGGCGAGGATGCCTGGATGCGCACCACCTTCTGACCGTTCTCTACACTCGTGATCGGCACCAGCTCGGTGCTGCGGGAGACACCCGCGCGCACGTACTCGACGCTGACGCGCTTGCCGGCCAGATCCGACACGTCGTGCGCAATGTCGCGGAAGTCACGTACCTGCAGGCCGTCGATACGCGTAATGCGATCGCCGGCGCGCAACCCCGCGCGAGCCGCCGGGCCGCCAGCGACCACCTGGCCCAGCACGGGCGGAATCGGTGGCTCCTGGAAGCGAAAGCCGAGGCCGCTCATCAGCATCGAGGGCTCGGTCAGGCGTCGCCGATCCTCGGCGCTCGGCACCTGAAACGTGATAGCGCGCGTCTGGCCATTCTCGCCACGCACCGTCAGCGAGGCCTGCCCGCGTGCCAGTACCGCATCGAGCAGATCGAAGACCACGTCGCGCTGATCGGCGACGGCGTGTCGATCGATGGCGATGATGTCGTCACCGGGGTGCAGTCCGGCGCGCGCCGCCTGTGAGCCGACGGTGACCTCGCCGACGATCGGCTTGACATTGGTCATGCCGTTGACCCAGAACATGCCCCACAGCACGGCGATGGCGAACAGCACGTTGAAGCCGGGGCCGGCTAAGAGCACGAGGATGCGTTGCCAGGGCGGCCGGCGCGTGAAGGAGCGCGGCAGATCCTGCGGCGGCACGGGCCCCTCGCGCTCATCGAGCATCTTGACGTAGCCACCCATCGGGATGGGCGCAAGCACGATCTCGGTCGCATCCTTGCCGACCAGCTTGCGCACCAGCGGCTTGCCGAAGCCGATCGAGAATCGCAGCACCTTGAAGCCCAGGCGGCGCGCCACCCAGAAGTGCCCGAACTCGTGCACGATCACCAGAAAGCCGACCGCGACGAGATACCAGAGCACGGACCAGAGAAAGCTCATCGGTTGGGAATCTCCGTGCGCACGAGCCGCACCGCACATCAGAACCGGCAGTCACTGTAGCGCATTACGGCCGCTGGAGCGTGGGCGCCCCATCGCGCTTTAATGCCCGAAAACTGTTTGTGGGGCCATTCGCGGCAGAGACAAGGCCGCCGCGGACGCCATCTCAACCTTGCGCCAGGGCCGCTCGCAGCGTGACGGTGCGCAGCCCCGCCGCAGCGCAACTCCTCAGGAGCGGACCGAGCACCTCGAGGATCACCGGCGCCCCCTCCGGGGTGCGTGCGGCGGAGCCATCGTGCAGCAGCAGGATGTCGCCGGCGCGCAGTCCCCGGCTCAGCTTGGCGAGCACGGCGGCAGCATCGCGGTTGACCGTGTCGAAGCCGCGGCGAGTCCAGCTCGCAAGCCGCAGGCCAAGCTCGCTCAGCTGCGGCTGCAGCAGCGGACTGCGCAGTCCTGCCGGCGCGCGAAAGAACAGCGGCTCGCTGCCGCTCGCCCCTGCGATCACCGCCTGCGCCTGCGCGATCTCCCGGCGCAGTGCGCCAGGCCCGAGACACGAGAAGTGATGATAGTGATGCTGCGTGTGATTCTCGATGCAGTGTCCGCCGGCGACGATCGCGCGCGCCAGCTGCGGATGGCGCGCAATGCGCTCACCGACACAGAAGAAGGTGGCACGTGCCTGATGCTCGGCGAGCAACTCGAGCACCGCGGGTGTCACCTGCGTGTCCGGGCCGTCATCGATGGTGATGGCCACCTCACCGCGTGCTGCCGCGGGTTCCGGCAGGTGCGTCCAGTTCGGCCCGAGCAGCGCGCTGCGCGGCCACAGACCGCACGCGGTGAGCAGCAGGTGATCGGCGACCACGGGCCCGAGGGCGAGCGGCCAGGGCACTCCCGCGAGCCATGCGCCGCCGGCACCGACATGCAGCAGCGCCGAGGCTTTGAGCAGCGCGGATGGCAACAGTCGATCAAGGGTAGCCGCAGGGCTCATGGCTCGCCGCAAAGTCGATAGGCGGTATCCGGGACGCGCGGCGCATGATACTGCCGGCGCCCTCAGCCGAGAAAACCATAGCGCGCCCCGCCTCTGCGCCGCAGACCCGCGAGCTGCTCGGGCTCATCCACGTCGAAGGCCAGGCCGGGGCGTCGCACCGTGAGGAACTCGAGCCCGAGCTGCTGTGCCAGCTGTGCGTGCGCCGCGAGACTTTGCGCCCCGAAGCACGGGGTGAGCGGATGCCGCAAGTGCCACAGCAGGGCGTTGGTGCCGCTGTTGCGCCAATCCGGAGCCGCGATCAGCGCCCCCGCAGCGCGCGCGGCGAGCAGCGCTTCGACTTCCTGTGGCGTTGCGAGCGGCACATCCGCGGCCAGCACGAGCAAATAGGGAGCATCGCTCGAGCGCAGGCGGCGCGCCTCCTGCGCGAGCGCCAGGTTGAGCTCGAGACCGGCATCGGCAAGGTGCGCCGTGCCTGCCGGGAGCGCGCGCGCATCCGGGGTGAGCACGCTCACCGCAGCGATACCGCGCACGCGCTGCAGGCACTCGAGCACCGCCTGCAGCATGGTGCCGATCAGACGCTCGCGCCTGGCTGGCTCGAGCGCCGCGGTCAGACGCGTCTTGCCGCTCGGCACGGCCTTCAGCGGCACGATGACCTGAACCGCGGCGCTCTCCAGGGCGCTCAACGAAACAGATCCTCCTGCTTGGGGCGCAGCAGCGCCGCGCCGGGCCGCTCGCTCGCGCTCCAGCGCAGCCCCTGTGCCACGACGACCGGTGTGCTCTCGGCGGCCTCACCCATCACGAGCCCCGCCCCACAGGCGATCGCATCCGCGAGCGCCACCTCGGTGACCTCGAGGGCGCGGCCCTCGCGGTCACACTCGCCACGACGATCGACGAGCGAGGGCAGGCCGGCACAGCCGAGCGCCACATGGGTGACCCCGCGCCGCCAGGGTCTGCCGAAGCTGTCCGTAATGATGACGGCCACCTTCGCGCCGAGCGCATGCGCGAGATTGGCACGCAGCGCCGCCGCGCTCGCATCGGGGTCGCGCGGCAGCAGCAGCACGCGCTCGCCGGCACCGGCACGTGGCACGTTGGAGCGATCGACGCCGGCATTGGCGACGACGAAGCCGAGGCGGTGCCGCACGATGAGCACGTGCGGTGCCGCGCGCACGACCTCCTCGCTCTCGGCGAGCACGACCTCGACCAGGCGCGGATCCTTCCCCGTGACTTGCGCGAGACGCTGCGCCTCGGCAGAAGGCGCGACGCCGGCGAGCTCGACAAAGCGGCCTTCCGCCTTTGAGACGATCTTCTGCGCAACGACGATCACCGCGGGATCGCCGAGCCGCACCGCCTGGGCACGCAGCGCTGCAAGGATGAGCGCCGCGAGATCCGCCCCTGGCTCGATCTCCGGCAAGCCCCCGAGCGCGACGAAGGTCACAGCGTTCGACTCGACCATGGGAGCGCTAGCCTGCCGCAGCCCTGCACTTCGCGCAATTGACTTAATGAGCCCGTCTGTCGCCGGGTGCATACACAGCAACGCGGACGCGCTTCGCGCCGCTGTCAACCGAACGGTGGCTCGGCCGCTTGAGGGCGAGAGTTTGAAACACGTGCGCCGATGGTGCGTGAAGTTTGAATCAGCGGCCGTGCGCTCGCGCGTGTCGGCGCACATGAAGTGGAGGTCTCGACATGAAGCCCCTAGCGATGCGTACCCTGCTGTGCTGCCTCACGCTGAGCGGCCTCGCCGCTTGCGGCGGCAGCGGCTCGAGCTCGATGGGCGAAGGCGGCAGCACCGCCACCGCGCAAAACGGCACCGTCTCGATGATGCTGAGCGATGCGTCCTCGGACGACTGGGCCACGATCGGCGTCAAGGTGCTCGGGATCGCACTGATCCCGCAGGGCGGTGGCGCCGCTGTGTCGGTGTACAGCGCCAGCGATGCTTCCGCACCGCTGATCAACCTGGTGCAGCTCGATCAGATCGATGAGATTCTCGGCAACCTGAGCGTGCCCGTGGGCACCTACACCGGCGCCGTGCTCACGCTCGGCGGCAACTCCGGGGACGTGGTGCTCACCGTGTCCTCCAATCCCGAGGCTGGCTTCGCCGCGCCCGCCGGCAGCACCATTGCCTCCTCGCAGATCCAGGTGCAGGGCAAGCAGAGCGACGGCACGGTACCGGTGACGGTGAACTTCGTCTCGCCGCTCGTCGTCACAGCCGACACCAGCAGCGCACTCGATCTCGAGGTCGACCTCTCGCACCCGGCCTTCATCGTTGCGCACGATCCGCCGACGGCACAGGGCGAGACGCTGTGGGCGGTCAACTTCAACGGTCCGGTGCGGCACCGGCCGATCGCCGCCCTCGATGCGCTGGTGCTGCGCCACGCCTACGGCAGCGTGCAGTCGCTGTCGAGCGATGGCAGCTCGCTCACCTTCACCAAGGTGTATGAGACCCTGCCGATCGTCACTCCCGAGACCGCCGTGGCCTCCGAGCAGAGCCTGACGGTGCTCGCGGACTCGAACAACGGCACCATCGTCTACGATGTGGATCACGGCACGAGCAGCATCGTCACGAGCTTCTCCGCGGCGAGCTCGCTGCTGACCCAGGGCGAGTACGTGCGGGTGGCGGCGCGCTATCAGGAGAATGGCACGCTGACCGCCACGCGCGTGTGGGCGAGCAGCAGCTTCAACAGCATCTGGCTCAGCCCCGAGGGTCATGTGACACAGGTGGATGCGAGCAACGCAGAGATCTCGGTCCTCGATGAGGCCGGGCTGCCCGTGCACCTCGGCGTGAATGCCAGCACCCAGTTCTTCTTCCATGAGGCGCTCAACCCCACGGCGATCGGCACCGGCCCCGCGTTCCTCGCCAACCTGGTACGCGGCTTCAAGGTGCACGTGAGCGTGGTGGATCCGCTCGCAGCGAGCCTGGTCGCGCAGACCGTGGACATTGAGACCGCTGCGTACACGGGTCAGGTGAGCCTTGCGACCGCGACGGGCTTTACCTACACGCACGATTATGTGCGCACGAGCGATGACTACCAGGTTGCCCTGCCGGAGATCCTGGGCAGCTCCTCGAACCCGGGGGTCGCGAGCAGCACGCCGGTCGATGGCTTCGCTTACTGGAACTTCGCCTACCCGACGCAGCTCAGCTCGGGCACGCAGGCGGGGGCGAATTTCGCGAGCGCCGTGGGCGGGGACAGCTCCACGGGCTACAGCTTCGCGGGCTCCACCGTGTTCGCCAACGCCGCCTCGGCTGCGGTCTGGGGTGACACAGCGAATCCGCAGGGTTGGGCCATCCCGTGGGCGGTGTTGATGCCGACGCTGCTACCGCTCGCCACCGTCGCCACGCCGCTGTCGCAGGACAGCTTCACGGTGACGACCGCTGGGAGCAGCACACCGGGCACGGTGACGGTGAACGAGACCGCCGGCTCGGCCACCCTCGTCTACCAGCTCAACCGCAGCGGCGGCGTGCTGACCCTCACTCCGGTGGACATCACCACGATGACGGGACAGACGACGCTCTCGAACGCACTCACGGCGGGTACGCTGGTGAAGCTCTATGGCGTGCCGCAGTCAAGTGGCGCGCTCGCTGCCTATGTGCTGGTGTACTTCACCGGCGATCTGATGCCGGCGCAATAACCACCCTCGATCGAGCGGGCGGAAGGAGCACACCTTCCGCCCGTTTTTCTTCTCCCCTGAGACACCCGCCCGCCCCGACGCGCATTCGTCACAGCACCGACAGCGCCGTCGCGATAAGCTCGCCCTCATCGTGCCGCGCTGGAGCGCTTCTCCCGGGGGTTGAAACGTTGCATAGCGAGCTTCTGCGTTATCTGCCGCTGCTCATCGCCTGCGTGCTGCTCATTCGCCGGACGCAGCGGCCGCGCGTGCTGCGCGTCGCAACGTTGTGGATCCGCCCCACCATCGTGTTGTGCGTCGTCGCGCTGTATGTCTTCGGCGCCATCCACAGCCACGCGCGGCTCGATGAGGCCGGGATCGCCATCGTGCTCGCAGCGCTCGCCGGTGGCGCCGTCATCGGTGCCCTGCGCGCGCACGCGATACATCTGACGCGCAACAGCGATACCGGACTCATCGAGGCGCGCCTCACCACGTGGGGGCTGCTGATCATCATCGGGTGGATCCTGGCGCGCATGGCGCTGCGTCAGAGCGGGTGGGCCGGTGCCACGGCGCCCTTCGGCGTCGTGAGCGTTGCGTTCATGGCGTTGCTCGTCGGCACCGTCACGGCGCAGGCGATCATGCTGGCGCGCCGCTGCAAAGCACTCGCCTGAGCCGCCGCTCGGTCTGCGTCGCCGAGGCGCCCGCGGCACGCTTCGCAGGCCGCGAGCGGTCGAGTAAGATGAATCGATCTCGGCTCGATCTGCAGGTGGAGGACGCGCAATGGCGACGAGTCTCGACAAGTTCCTCGATCTGATCAAGGAGAAGAAGCCACTCGCCGCGCTTGCGACGACGATGCCCGACGGCTCACCGCAGGTGACGCCGGTGTGGTTCGACTGGGACGGCAAGCACCTGCGCGTCAACACCGCCAAGGGACGCGTCAAGCAGCGCAACATGCAGCAGGGCTCGCGCGTGGCGCTCGCGATCGTCGACCCGGACAACCCGTACCGCTACGTGCAGGTGCGCGGCAGGGTCGCGCTCGCGACCGA
>DATJSR010000089.1:0-5002 GCA_035504015.1 Steroidobacteraceae bacterium | reverse complement strand
TTGATCCAGAACGTATCCCGAAAGTTGACCTCGCGCGCGATCCGGTAAGGCGCCGACTCACAGGGATTCACGAGCACGCTCGCATCGGTGGGCGCATCGACGGGACGCGCCTCCGGCCGCAACTCGCGCGTGAAGAAGTGATCCCAGGAGCTGAAGCCCCAGTGCGGCTCGCGCGGGCTGCAGATGAAGTCCTGCTCGAAGGTCGGCATGGCCTTGCGCGCATCCGCGCCGAACCAGCCCTTGCGGGGATGCTCGCTCAGCACGTAGGCCGAGTCGTGGGATCGTAGAAAGCGTCCCCAGGCATTGAGCACGTCGCGCAGGCGCGCATTGATGCGCTCATCGAGGAAGGCTGCCATGCCGGCGGGGGTACCCATCGCCCAGTCCAGTACCGAGTTGATGGGACAGCCGACGAGCCCACTGTGATCGAACTCCGGCGCATGCGTGAGGATGGTGTTGAGCAGCTGCAGCATGTGCCGGTAGTCGCGCACCTGGCGCTTGCCGCTCGGATTCTTGTCGTAGGGCGGCCGATGCGGCACCTGCTCGAACATCTGATTGAAGAGCATGCAGACCTGCGGCTCGGACTCGATGAAATCGCGCAAGTCCGCAATCACCGGATGCAGCGGCTTGCGCTCCGCGCGGCTCTTCTGATCCATTGCCTCGAGCCAGCGAGCGAGGTGGACGTGATCCGAGGGCAGCCATTCGGCGACGCGATAGGGCGCTGCGGGCTGAGGGCTGCTCTCCATCGCGGGCGATTCTAGTGCACGCGGCTGAGCGCGAGATGGAGCCGCAACGTTGAACTCACAGGATATAACAGCTGTAAGTAATTGACTCTGTTAAGTTTACCGACAAGCAATGGGCATGAACCCTGGTCCCTATCCGGGCAGCGGCACCTTCTCTTGCTGCGCCGTCAGGGACGTGCCGATCGAGGCGGCGATGACGCAGCCGATCGCCAGCCACTGCAGCCCCGACAAGCGCTCGTTGAGATACAGCAGGCCAAGCAGTGCACCGAGCGCAGGCTCGCCGCTCATCAGGATGCCGTAGGTTCTGGCCGGTATCCGCGTGAGCGCCATCATCTCGAGCGTGTAGGGCAATGCCGTCGAGAGAATCGCCACGGCCAATCCCGGCAGCAGGATCGAGCGTGACAGCAGTGCGGAGCCAGCCGTCGCAATGCCCAGCGGCGCAATGATCATGCACGAGATGAGGCTGCCGAGTGCGACGCTCTGCGCGCCGTGGCTGGCGCCGGCCTTCTTGCCGAAGATGATGTAGAGCGCCCAACAGGCACCGGCTGCCAGCGCGTACAGAATCCCGAGCACATCGAGCCCGCCATGGAGGTGCCCGATCGGCAGCAGCAGCAACAATCCCCCCGTGGCCAAGGCGGCCCAGCAAAGATCTGCGGCACGCCGCGAGCCCCAGACGGCAACCGCCAGGGGACCTGCAAACTCCAGAGCCACGGCGATGCCGAGCGGGATGCGACTCAGGGCGAGGTAGAAGCACAGGTTCATGAGACCGAGGGAAGCCCCGTAGACGAGCAGCGCCCCGCGCGCCCGCGGCGCGATGCGCGCGCGCCAGGGCCTGAAGCAGACGCTGAGAATGGCCGTGCCGAGCAGGATCCTGACGGTCACCATGCCGATCGCGCCGACCACGGGAAACAGGGTCTTGGCGATCGAGGCGCCCGCCTGGAAGGACACCATGGCGAGCAGCAGCATCAGGATGGAAAACATGGACGCATCCAGTATGGGTGGGTTTCGTCGTAAAGTCGCATCCATGTCGCGCATTGCCTTCATCGGCTTGGGGCGGATGGGCTCTGGAATGGCCGAGCGCCTGCTGCGGGCCAATCACGAGGTGCGCCTGTTCAACCGCACGGCGGCGCGCGCCGAGCCGCTACTGGCTCGAGGTGCGCGACTGTTCGACACGCCGCGCGAGGCATGCCAGGGCGTCGAGGCGGTGGTGTGCATGCTCGCAGACGACGTGGCGTCGAGGGCGCTGTGGCTCGGGCCGCAGGGAATTCTGCAATCGAGCGCCGTGCCTGGGGCTGCGATGATCGAGTGCTCGACCCTCTCGCACGAGTGGGTGATGCAATTGAGCGCCGCCGCGCAGGCGCGCGGCTTTCGCTATATCGATGCCCCGGTCACCGGACTCCCGGACGCCGCTGCAGCCGGCACTCTCACGCTGCTCGTGGGGGCGGCGCCTGCCGACCTCGCGTCGGCCCGCGCGCTCCTCGAGGTCTTCAGCAACCGCATCGTCCACTTCGGCCCCGCCGGTGCAGGTACCGCCTACAAGCTGCTGGTGAACATGCTCGGGGCCGTGCAGATTGCCTCGGTGGCGGAGATGCTGGCAGCGGCCGAGCGGGCCGGGCTCGATCTGCAGCTCGTCGCCGATGCGCTCGGCACGGGTCAGGCGGCGAGTCCCCAGGTCGTGCGCAACGCGCAGCGCATCGCAGCCGCAGCACATGATGAGGTCATCTTTACCCCGCAGCTGCGGCTGAAGGATGTGGAGTACGCGTTGCGCCTGACTCATCGACTGGGCCTCGGAGCTCCCTTCGGCGCGCTCGCTGCGCGCCTGTTTCGCGAGCTGTGCGCGCGCGGATTCAGCCACGTCAACGAGAGCAGAATCATCGACATCGCACGGTTGCAGCCGCCGCCCAGCTAGCATAGCCACGCCCCCACCGGTGGCGCACGATGGCTCCTCAAGGCTAGACTCGCAGCGGTCGGTTGCGAGGCCGTCCCCGCAAGTCCGATGCGCCTGGTCCCCGAAGGAGTCACCCGTGGGAACAACAAGAAGCTCCGCGTCTCGCCCTTTTCTGTTGCTGCTCGCGCTGCTCGGTCTACCGGTGGCGGCCCGCGATCTGCCCACGCAGGAACCGATTCCAGCGCCTCGGGACCGCGACTACCCGGGGGTGATCGCCCTCAGCGTCGACCTGCGCGATACCCCGCAAAGAATCTTCCACGTGCACGAGAGCATACCGGTACAGCCCGGCCCTCTGGTGTTGCTCTATCCGCTGTGGATCCCCGGCGAGCACGGCCCCACCGGCACGCTCGAGAGCGTCACCGGGCTCGAGCTGCGCGCCGGAGCGCAGGTTCTGCCCTGGCGCCGCGATCTGACGGAGCTGGCGGCGCTGCACGTGAATGTACCGGCGGGTGTCGCACGGCTCGAGCTGCAATTCGATCTGCTCTCACCCACGCAAAACGAGCAGAATTTCGGCGCGAGCGTCTCGGTGACGCAGAACATCGTCGATCTCGAGTGGAATCAGGTGCTCTTCTATCCGGCCGGCTACTACGCGCGGCGCGTGCGCTTCGAGCCGGCAGTGCAGCTACCGCCGGGATGGAGCTTCGCGAGCGCGCTGCAGAGGGCAGCCGCTGCGGGCGGGGTGGCGCATTTCGCGCCGGTGGATCTCGAGACGCTCATCGACTCCCCCCTGATCAGCGGGCAGTACTTTCGCCGCGTGGCGCTGACGCCCGCCGATGCCGCGGCGCCCGTCTGGCTCGACATCGTTGCCGATCGGGCGGCAAACCTCGAGGCCAACGAGGCTCAGCTGCGCCAGCATGCGGCCCTGGTCGTGCAAGCGACGCGGCTCTTCGACTCGGAGCATTACCAGCATTACGACTTTCTGCTCACCCTGTCCGATGTCACCGGACACTTCGGGCTCGAGCATCACCAGTCGAGCGATGACCGCGCGCGCGCCGATCATTTCATCGATCCCGCCGACTACCGCGTCGAGGCGTCGCTCCTGCCGCACGAGTACGTGCACTCCTGGAACGGCAAGTTCCGCAGGCCGAACGGGCTCATCGTGCCCAATTACAACGAGCCGATGCGCGACGATCTGCTGTGGGTCTACGAAGGGCTGACGGACTACTACGGTGTGGTGCTCGCCGCGCGCTCGGGCGCGTGGAGCGCCGAGGACTTCCGGCAATACCTCGCCTGGCTCGCCGCCACGCTGGATCACGTTCCCGGACGCACCTGGCGGGCGCTGCAGGACACGGCCGATGAGGCGCCGATTCTGTACGACGTGCCCGCGGCGTGGCGGAGCTGGCGACGCGCCACCGATTTCTACGAGGAAGGCGAGCTGCTCTGGCTCGATGTGGACACCAAGATCCGCGAGCTCAGCCACGATCAGCGCTCCCTCGATGATTTCGCCAAGCTCTTCTGTGGCGTTCAGAACGGCAGCATCGGGGTTCTCGGCTATGATTTCGCCGACGTGGTCGCAGCGTTGAATCGCGTGCAGCGCTTCGACTGGGCGAGCCTGCTGCGCGAGCGCCTCGACAGTCACACCGCCCACGCACCGCTCGAGGGCGTCGGCCGCGCGGGCTGGCGCCTGGTGTACCACACCACGCCCGATAGCTACTTCGCCGATAGAGAGAAAGTACGCAAGGTCGTCGACCTGACCGAGTCGCTGGGCGTACGCATCTCCGAGCAGCCCGAGCGTGGCGGACAGCTGACCGAGGTGATCTGGGAGGGACCCGCCTTTCGTGCGGGGCTGGCGCCGGGTATGTCGATCGTTGCGGTGAACGGCGAGGCCTACACCCCCCAAGTCCTCAAGGAGGCGATCGCCGCTGCCAGCCACTCGACTGCCCCCATCGAGCTCCTCGTGCGCAACGCCGACGCCTTCTGGACCGCGCACGTCGATTATCACGAGGGGCCGCAGTACCCGCACCTCGAGCGCATCGAGGGTACTCCCGATCGCCTGGAGTCGATCATCCGAGCGCGCTGAGCGGCTCAGCGCGTCGCCGCGGCGCGGCGGCCCGCGCTTGCCATCTTTGCAGGTGTGACCGCCGTCACGCTTCGTGCGTCGCCCGCTGCGGCAGACCCGCGCATCTGAGACAGCACCGCTAAGCGCACGCCGCTGCTCATTGTAAAAAGCGGGTGATGAACATCCGCAGCAAGGTCACGCTCCTGATCGCCGCCTTGTTCGCGGTACTCGGCGTCGCTGCCATCCTCATCGCCCGCTACGTGCTCATGCCGAGCTTTGCCGAGCTCGAGCATCACGAAGCCGACGTGGCGATGC
>DATJSR010000088.1:0-7368 GCA_035504015.1 Steroidobacteraceae bacterium | reverse complement strand
GGTAGAGGACGGCAGCCTCGGGCGGCACGTTCGCATCAACAGGTGCGATCAGGCCCAGCGTGGGCATGGTGGAGGCGCCCGCCGCGCGGCTCGCCACGGCCGCCAGCGACGCTTTCAGGAATTGCCGACGCGCAATCACGTACCCGCTCCCCTTGCGGCCGCTGATGCCGCAGGCCCACGAGCTTAACGCCCGGGGGCCAGATCGGCTATAAGCTACCGCGGTGCACGCGGTGGTCATCGGATTAGCTCTCTTCGCAGCCTCTTTGCACGCCACGTGGAACGCGCTGTTGCGCAGCGGCCAGGATCGGCTGTGGTCCGTGACAGTCATGAGCTTTCCAACCACCGCCGTGGCGATACCGGGTGTGCTGCTGCTACCGGCGCCCTCCCCCGGGTGCTGGCCCTACCTGAGCGTTTCCGCCATCCTGCAGGTGGGCTACGGTTTCTTTCTCGCGAGCGCATACCGCCACGGCGAGCTCGGTCAGGTCTACCCGGTCATCAGGGGCAGCGTCCCGGTGCTGGTGGCGATCGGCGCATTCATGCTCGTCGGTCAGCGGCTGAGCCCACTCGCCCTGCTCGGCATCGCACTGGTGTGCGGCGGTATCGGCAGTCTCACATTTGGCAAGAGCCGAACGAGCGCCAAGGCACTCGGGCTTGCCCTCGCGACCGCACTGTTCGTAGCGAGCTACGTCACCGCCGACGGCATCGGCGTGCGCCTCGCCGGCAACGCGCAGTCCTATGCTGCGTGGATCTTCCTGGCTTACGGCATCCTCATGCCACCCGCATTCGTGCTCTTCGGGGGCCGTCTGTCATTCAGGTGGCGCTCACGCGAGACCGCCAAGGCGGTCTCCGGAGGACTCCTCTCGGTGCTGAGCTACGGCGCCATCCTCACCGCGCTCGCCCTCGGCAAGCTCGGGCCTGTCGCGGCCCTGAGAGAGACCAGTATCGTGTTCTCTGCTTTGCTCGGACGCATCGTGCTTCGCGAGCCTCTCACCCGGCGGCGGATCCTTGCATGCTGCATCGTCGCCCTGGGTGCCGTCTGCCTCGGCTACGAAGTTTGACCGCGATCGCCGGCGCGCGAGCACCGCGCGTGTGATATGCAAACTCGCCACACCACATAAGCACCGCACGGCTAGACATATCCGCGTCGCCCGCCGGTGATGAGACGCGTATCACATGCCGCGACTCAACTGTCACTGTTTCGCGACGCGGGGCTCCGGTAAAACAACACTGCTAACCGAGCACAACAAGCAAGGAAGTTGCCATGAACAGACGATCGCGCTCGCTGTGCGCGTCGATCGTACTGACCGGCCTGGTGCTCTTCACCGGGTGCTGGCTGTTGCGAGCGCCGCACACGGTGGTCGTGCCGCCGCAGCGCGCCGCGGCTGGCTGGCCGATGTGGCGCACACTGCGCCCCGCGACGCCCGTAGCACCGGTTGCCGCCGCCCAGGCTGCACCCGCGCGCCGCGTGGCGCAGAGCTATATCGTGCAAGCCACGAATGCCGCGCTCGCCGCGCAGGCGGTGCTGCGTGTGGGAGGCCGTATCACCGGGGATCTGCACATCATCCGAGCAGTCGGCGCATCGCTCGACGATCTGCAGCTGGCGGCGCTGCAAAACGCAGACATTCCCAGGTTGCGCGTGTTTGCCAACGCGCCCGTCAAAGCGAGCTCCGTCGCCGGCGCGCTGCCGCCGACCTATTATCCCGAGGAGGTCGCTGCCGGCACTCTGCAGAGCGCCGGTATGCTGGGCGCGGGAGTCACCGTGGCGGTGCTCGACTCGGGTCTGTGGGTGCAACACGGTCCGCTGCAGAGTGCCCCCTTTCAAACGAGCGATCGCATTCTCGCGCAGTACGACGTGCTCCTCGCCAGCCAGGATCCGCAAGGCTATCGACCCGCGCCATCGTACTCGCAGAACATCGATGATCCCTACGGCCACGGCACGCACGTGAGCTCGATCATCGCGAGCAGCGGACTCTCGACCAGCGGTAACTTTCAAGGCGTCGCGCCGGGTGTCAATCTGGTTGCCGTGCGCGTGCTCGACAGCAACGGCGCGGGCACCTACCAAGACGTGATCACAGGCATCCAGTGGGTGATCGAGCAGAGCGCGCGTTACGGCATCCGCGTGCTCAATCTCTCCCTGGGCGCCGTCCCGCAGGGGCCATACTGGGAGGATCCACTCGATCAGGCGGTGATGGCTGCGTGGGCCTCCGGCATCGTAGTGGTGGCCGCAGCGGGTAATCGCGGCCCCGAGCCGATGACGATCAACGTCCCCGGCAACGTCCCCTACGTGATCACCGTGGGCGCGGTCACCGACAACTACTACCCGCTGCAGCCCTCGTACTACTCGCTCGCCTCTTTCTCCTCCGCCGGTCCGACCACGGAGGGCTTCGTGAAGCCCGAGGTGGTGGGCATGGGAGGGCACGTACTGGCGTACGCACCCGACGACGGAACGCTGGCGCAGGAGTTTCCGCAGTGGGTCGACACGCAGTTCGATGAGTTCACCATGTCGGGCACCTCGCAGGCGGCCGCCACGGTGAGCGGCGTCGCGGCGCTGGTGATTGCCGCCAATCCGCTGCTGACGCCCGATCAGGTGAAATGCCGCATCATGGCCACTGCCCGCCCGGCGCTCAATTCCAGCGGCGGCATGGCGTATTCGGTGTTCCAGCAGGGCGCGGGCCTGGTCGATGCACAGAACGCCGCGTTCGCGGCCTCACCGCTCGATTGCGCCAATCAGGGCCTCGACGTGCTGCTCGACCTCGCGGGCGTACAGCACTACGGCGGACTCGCCAACGAGAACTCCGCAGGCCAGTACTACATCATGTCCTCACCGCCGGGCTCGGCGAGCTCCAGTGTGAGTGTCGGACCCTCGCCGCTGCTCGGTGGCCTGCTCTACGACGTGAGCAGTGTCGTGGGCCAGCTGGTCGCCACCATTGCCGACGGCCTCGTCTGGGACGGCAACTACGTGAGCGGCAGCGGCTACGCCTGGAGCAGTGGCTACGCCTGGAGCAGCGGCTACGCCTGGAGCAGCGGCTATGCCTGGAGCAGCGGCTACGCCTGGAGCAGCGGCTCGACCACCAGCGACGGCTACACGGGCAGCGGTACCGCCGGAGTGGTCGTCCCGGATCAGCAATGATTGACCGCCGCACGGCGCGCCGCGCGCGGCTGCTCGCCAGCATGCTGGCTCCGTGGGTGCTGGCGTGCACAGGCGCAGCCTTCGCGCCTGCGGGGATGGCGGCCGCACCGATCCCGGCCGTGCGGCCGATGTACTTCGAGCACCTGACGATGCGCGAGGGGCTCTCTCAGAGCACGGTGATGAGCATCCTGCAGGACTCGCAGGGTTACCTCTGGCTCGCCACCGAGAACGGTCTCGATCGCTACGACGGCTATGGCATCCGCGAGTACCGGCGCACTCGCGCCCCGCAGGGCGGCCTCGCGAGCGATTACGTCTGGAAGATCGCCGAGGACGCGGGCGGTGATCTATGGCTTGCGACCGTCGATGGCGGCGTCGCACGCTGGGACCGTCGCACCGATCGCTTTCAGCTCTTCCGCCACGATGTGCACGACCCACGCTCGCTCGCGAGCGACTCGGTGCGCACGCTGCTCATCGACGCCAGCCAGCGCATCTGGGTGGCGACCTTCGATCGCGGGCTCGACGTGCTCGATCCGCGCACCGGCCATGCGCGTCACTATCGCGCCCGCCCGGGCGATGCTCGCGCGCTGCCCTCCGATGCCGTGTATGCGCTGTATCAGGATCGCGCCAATCGCATCTGGGTGGGAACCGAGGCCGGCCTCGTCCGCTACGACCCGAGCAGCGATGCCTTCGTGAGCCCCTCCTCCCGTGGCGGGCCGTCCCGCGCCGGCGCACTGCGGGTGCGGGCACTGGAGGAGGATCACACCGGAGCGCTGTGGATCGGTACGTACGGCGGCGGCCTCGCGCGCCTCGATCGCGAGGGCGAGCTGCAGCTCTTTCATCACGATAGCCACGATCCCGGCTCGCTCAGCAACGACCACGTGTGGGCGATCCTCGAGGACAACGCGCAACGCCTGTGGATAGCCACTGCGGACGGGCTCGATCTGTTCGACCGCCGCGGCGGTCGCTTCGTGCGTTACGGCAAGGACGCGGGCGATCCGCAGAGCCTCGGAGACAGCGACGTGATGTCGCTCTACCAGGATCGCGGCGGGGTGCTCTGGGTGGGCACGCGTCACAACGGCGCGAGTCACTGGAACCCGCAGAGCTGGCAGCTCGGACACTATCGCAGCGATGCGTTTCGCGACACCGAGGTCATGGCGTTCGCCGATGATGGCTTGGGCACCGTGTGGGTGGGCACCAAGGGTGCGGGCTTGGTCGAGATCGATACGCGCAGCGGTCACGAGCGCCACTTCGCGCGCGGCACGGGGCCCTTCAGCCTCACCGATGACCGGGTGATGGCGCTGCTCTACGACGGCAACGGCGTCCTGTGGATCGGAACGATGTTCGCGGGCCTCGAGCGGCTCGATCTGCGCTCGGGCACGGTGCGCGAATACCACAGCTCTCCGGCGGACCGGAGCACCTTGCCGGCCAACGGGATCATGGCGCTGTACGAGGACCGTGCCGGCACGCTCTGGGTGGGAACCTACGGCGGAGGGCTCGCGAGCCTCGATCGGCAGAGCGGCAGGTTCACGCGCTATGCGTACGGGCGAGACGATGCGAGTGGCCTCAGCTCTGCCGCCGCCAGCGCCCTCGCGGAGGATGCGCGCGGGAATCTGTGGATCGGCACGGCCGATGGCGGCTTGAACCTGCTCGATCGGCAAAGCGGCCGCTTCTATCACTACCGCCGCGACGACCGTGATGCCCACAGCCTGAGCGATGATGCGGTCTATGCGCTGCACACCGACCGGCACGGGGACTTGTGGGTGGGCACCGCCGGCGGCCTCGACCGTGTCGTTGAAGGTGCAGGCACGCCGCCCGCGGTGCGCTTCGAGAGCTTCCCGAGCGCACTCGGTCCGAGCGAGGGGGTCTACGGCATCGAGACCGATCCCGAAGATCGCCTCTGGCTCAGCACCAACCGCGGACTCATCCGCTTCGATCCTCGTACGCACTCCACCTGGCATTTTCACGAGGTGCACGGCCTGCAGGGCGAGGACTTCACCATCAATGCGCATCATGCGAGCACCGACGGCACGCTCTTCTTCGGCGGCGACAACGGCTTCAACGCCTTTGCACCCGAAGCCGTGACACTCGGTGGTGCCCCGCCACGGGTGGTGCTCACGGGCGCCGCGAAGCTCAATCAGCCCCTGCCGCAGGGGGAGCTGCCCGGACCGCAGCGCCCGCTGCGACTGTCCTACGACGACAAGCTCGTGAGCTTCGAGTTCGCCGCGCTCGATTTCACCTCCCCGGCCGACAATCACTATGCCTATCGCCTCGAGGGCTTCGATTCGGGCTGGATCGATGCGGGCCCATTGCATCGGGCCACCTACACCAACCTCGATCCGGGTGATTACGTGTTTCGCGTCCGCGCGGCCAACGCCGCCGGCACCTGGAATGAGGCCGGTCTCAGCATTCCCGTGCACGTGGCCCCGCCGCCCTGGGCAACTCGGGCGGCAAAGATCATCTACGGGCTCCTCGGACTCGCGGCCCTCACGATCCTCTGGCGCAGCCAGCAGCAGCGCCGCGCGCGTCAGCAACGCATCCATCGCCTCGCCTATTTCGATGCGCTCACGGGACTGCCCAATCGCGAATGGATCGGTGATTTCCTCGCGCACTCGCTGGAGACGGCACGGGCCCGCAATAGCTGCGTAGCGCTGCTGTACGTGGACCTCGACCAGTTCAAGCGCATCAACGACACGCTCGGCCACGCCACCGGCGATGCGCTGCTGCGGCACGTCGCCGAGCGGCTGCGGCGCACACTCTCCGCACCCGATACCACCGATGAGCTGCTCGCGCAGGGCAAAGCCGCAACGCCAAGCGCGGCGGTGTCCGCCGAGCTCGCCCGCGTCGGCGGGGACGAGTTCATCATCGTGCTCACGGGGGGTGTCGATCTGGCGCGTGCCGAGCGCACAGCCGAGGGCATCGTGGCGGCGCTTGCCCGTCCGTTTCGCCAGGGCGACTACGAGCTCGTCGTCACGCCGAGCCTAGGGATCGCGCTCTTCCCCGAGCATGGCGCGGACGTGGAAACCCTGCTCAAGAACGCCGACAGCGCCATGTATGCGGCAAAATCCTCCGGGCGCAACCAGTTCCGCATCTACAGCAGCAGCGCGAATGCGCGTGCACTGAAGCGCCTGTCGCTCGAGATGGAGCTGCGCCGCGCGCTCGAGCACGAGCAGCTGCAGGTCTACTACCAGCCGAAGTACGACACCCGCAGCCTGCGCATCGTCGGGGCCGAGGCGCTGCTGCGCTGGTTCCATCCGCAGCATGGGCAGATTCCCACGGCCGACTTCATCGCGGTCGCCGAGGAGACCGGGCTCATCGGTGAGATCGGGCGCTGGACGCTGCAGCAGGCCTGCAGGGACCTGACAGCGTGGCGTGCCGCCGGTATCGGCTTACCGCAGCTCGCCGTGAACATCTCCGGACGTGACTTCATGCGCCCGGACGTGCTGCGCTGGCTCGGCGATACGGTGGAGCGGGCGCGGCTGCCCTGCTCGCTGTTCGAGCTCGAGCTCACCGAAGGAGTGCTCATGCAGGATGCCGAGGCGGGACGGCGCACGCTGCTGCAGCTGAAGGATGTGGGCTTCGCGATCGCGCTGGATGATTTCGGCACCGGCTACTGCTCGCTCAATTACCTCAAGCGCTTCCCGCTCGACAGCCTCAAGGTGGACCGCGCCTTCGTGGACGACAGCAGTCGCGATGCGGGGGCGGCCGCAATCGTCCGCGCCATCATCGTCCTGGGTCACAACCTCAATCTGCAGGTCGTCGCCGAGGGCGTGGAGACGCACGAGCAACTGCGCTTCCTGCGCGCCGAGCAGTGCGATGCCATCCAGGGCTTTCTGATGAGCCCGGCGGTGGCGCCGAGCGAGCTGGTGCGGATGCTCGGCAGCGCCGCGGCGAGCGCCGGCGAGCCGCGCGCCTTGCAGGCGAAAACCGGCTGAGCCTCACACCGCTCGGGCCGGCTGCCCGCGGGCTAGGGGCGGCTTGGGACGATCCTGCCCCCTGCGTCACAGCCAGGCGCTGTCCTGCCGCACCTCGATCAGCGTCGGTCGGTCGGCAGTGAGTGCCTCACCGACGGCCTGCCTCAGCTGTGCAGCGTCCCTCGCGCGCACGCCGGCACAACCCAAACTCAGCGCCAGAGCCGGAAAGTCCGGACTGCGCGGCTGCACGCCGATGCGTGGGATCTGCCGACGATCCATCTGATCCACCATCTCCTTCAGGGCATCGTTGTTCCACACGATCACCGG
>DATJSR010000087.1:0-16740 GCA_035504015.1 Steroidobacteraceae bacterium | reverse complement strand
TCATCGACATGCTCGCGCGAGACCATGAGCGGGGGCATGAAGCGCACCGTGCTCACACCGCAGGTGAGGAGCAGCAGGCCGTGGTGAAACGCGCGCGTGATCAACCGCTCGGCGAGGGCGCTCGCCGGCTTGCGGCTCGCGGCATCCTCGATCAGCTCCATGCCGATCATCAGACCCTTGCCGCGCACCTCCCCGATGCAGGCAAAGCGCGTCTGCAGCTGTCGCAGCCGCTCCTGGAAGTAATCGCCCACGCGCGCGGCATTGGCCGCGTATTCGCGCTCGATGAGATCGAGCGTCGCGAGCGCCGCCGCGCAGCACAGCGGATTGCCGCCGAATGTGTTGCCGTGCGCTCCCCTCGGCCACTTCTCCATGTGCCCGCGGCACGCCACGACCGCGCCGATCGGCAGTCCCGATCCGAGGCCCTTGGCGAGGGTGATGATGTCGGCGGAGACGCCCCAATGCTCGATGGCGAACATGCGGCCGGTACGGCCGATGCCGCTTTGCACTTCATCTGCGATGAGCAGAATGCCGTGGCGATCGCACAGGGCGCGCAGCCCCTGCAGGAACCCGTCCGGCGGCACGAGATAGCCGCCTTCCCCTTGGATCGGCTCGACCAGAATGGCGGCGACCTCGCTCGCCGGCACGTTCGTCCGGAAGAGCACGCTCTCGATGTAGTCGAGGACCGCACTGCCCTGATCGGCGCCGGCGAAGAGGGGACGATACGCATTGGGGTACGGCACGTGCGTCACCCCGGGCATCGTCGGAAAGAACCCCTTCTGCTGGGTGTATTTGCTCGATGTGAAGGCCAGCGAGCCCATGGAGCGGCCGTGAAAGCCACCGAGGAAGCCTATGAAGCGCGGCCTCCCGGTGACGTAGCGCGCCAGCTTGAGCGCGCCTTCGACCGCTTCGGTGCCGCTTTGGCAGAGCAGAACCTGAGCCGGCTCGCGCAACGGAGCAAGCCCAGTGAGCTTCTCCGCAAGCCCCGTCATGCGCTCGTGCCAGTAATCGGCGGAGATGTGCAGGAAGTCATCCGTGGCTGCCTTGATGGCGGCGACGACCTGCGGATGTGCATGTCCCGTGCTGCAGACGGCGATGCCGGCGGCAAAATCGAGAAAGCGGTTGCCGTCCACGTCCCAGACTTCCGCGCCACGGCCTCGAGCCATGACGAAGGGATAATCGCGCGGGTAGGAAGGCGTGGTGACGCGGCGGTCGCGCTCGATGAGTGCCTGAGCCCGTGGGCCCGGCAGCGGTGTACGAATGTGAGGTGACGGCATGAGACATCCCCGCCGGCGTGGCGCCGACTCCTAATCGACGACGGTCTGAGACTGCTCGCGCAGATATTGCGGCAGATAATAGAACGAGGCGATTCCCTTGCCCGTGCTGCCGGAGCCCTTCCAGCCGCCGAAGGGCTGATAGCCCGGCCACGCACCGGTGGTCGCGCCCTGGGGCCGGTTCGCGTACGTGACACCGGCTTCGATGTGCTCCTGGAACCAGGGAACCTCCTCGCTCGCACCGTAGAAGCCCGCGGTGAGTCCGAGTGCCGATTCGTTGGCGAGCTGCATGGCCTCTTCCTTCGAGGCCACGCGGTGAACCATGAGGATGGGCAGGAACATCTCCGTGCGCCACAGCGCGTGCTCGAGCGGCGCTTCGGCGATGAGCGGGCGGACGAAGAAGCCGCGTGCCAGATCGCCCGAGCCCAAAGGCCCGCTTGCCGTGAGCGGGCGCGCCGCCGGCGCCGCGAGCTCGCGCGCGTAGCGCGCGTAGTGATCGTAGGCCGCGCGCGTGGCGACGGGGCCCAGCCAGTTCTCACGCTTGGCCGGATTGCCGATGGCGAGCGCCGCGCTCTGCTGCACGAGCCGCTCGAGGAGAGCGTCGGCGACCTCGCGCTGCACATACAGCCGCGAGAGCGCCGAGCATTTCTGTCCACCCATGCCGAAGGCCGAGCGCACGATGCCGCTCGCGGCGCGCTCGAGATCGGCTCGCGCGGTGACGATGCAGGCATTCTTGCCCCCCATCTCCGCGATGCACGGGCGCGGGTATGCGCCGGAGTTGAGCGTGCGCAGTATCTGCATGCCCGACTCGTATGAGCCGGTGAACGTGACTCCCGCGGTCAGCGGGTGCTCGATGAGCGCGGCGCCGATCTCGCTGCTCGCTCCGTTCAGGTAGTTGAAGACACCGGGCGGCAGGCCCGCATCCCGCAGGCAGTCGGCCAGCAGCCGACCGGCCCAGGGCGTGACCGAAGCGCTCTTCAGCACCACGGTGTTCCCCGTGACGAGCGCTGCGGCGACGGGGCCGCCGGCCAGGGCGAAGGGAAAGTTGAAGGGGTTGATCACCACCCAGACGCCGTAGGGCTTCATGACGCTGCGATTGCGCGCGACCGCACCGGCCAGCGGATCGTTCGGCAGCGCCCGATCGAAGGCGCTGCAGCGCTCGAACTCATCGCAGTAGAGCTCGAAGAAGTCCGCGGTCTCCTGCGCCTCCCCGAGTGCCTCCATGCGGTTCTTGCCCACCTCCAGGGTGAGGGCGGCCGCGATATCGAAGACCCGTTCGGCAATGAGGCGACCTACTCGGCGCAGCAGCTCCATGCGCCGTTCCGGTACGGCCTGACGCCAGGCGAGGCAGGCGCGGTGGGCAGCCTGCATGGCATCCTCGACCTCACGTTCGCCGGCGGCCGCGAACTCACCGA
Source organism: Steroidobacteraceae bacterium (assembly GCA_035504015.1). Taxonomy (GTDB): domain Bacteria; phylum Pseudomonadota; class Gammaproteobacteria; order Steroidobacterales; family Steroidobacteraceae; genus JASHUC01. The sequence goes on along the minus strand of DATJSR010000087.1, from coordinate 14,054 downwards.
GCACCTGATCCTGATCTGCGGGGTTGCGCGTGAGCACGGTGCGGCCGCTGTGGCGGTCTTCGCCAGCGACGTACAGCGGGTGACGCTTGCCGAGTGTGCCCAGCACACGCCCGAGCGCTGCGTCGAAGCGGGTGTGAAGCTCCGGCGGTGGATCGAACATGGTCGAGTAGGTGAGACGAAAGCTCATGGGATCTCCGCTGCCGCGCTGGGCGCAGCTCATGCCCTTACGGCCGCCTGCATCGGCAGCTCGCGCCGAAACAGCACTGGCGTGGCGGCATCGAGCTCGCGCGCGAACTTGTGGCCCGAGTAGACGGCGGCCTGAATGGTGCCGGGCGCGCAGCAATCGCCGATGCGCGTGAGCGTGAGGATGCCCGCGGCGCTCAGACGCTCGGTGTCGCCACCGAGGGATTCGTAGAGGGTATCCACCGGCAAGCGCGCCGTCACCGAGATGACGGCCGCAGCTTCTCGCTCCTGCACGTGCCCCGTCAGCTGGTTGACGAGCTTCACGCGCGTACCCTCGTAGGCGCGCACATTGCTGTAGGGAATGACTTCCACGCCGAGGCGCGCCAGGCGCCGCGCGATCGGCAAGGCCTCGAGCGTATTGACCGTCCAGGCGGAGGCGATCGGCGCTGGCGTGACCAGGCACACCTGCAGCTTCAGGTCCACGCACCACTCGGCGAGCACGCTGCCGAGATAGTAGTGGTCGTCATCGAAGATGACGACCGGGCCCTGCGGTCGCCGGCCTGTCAGGATGTCATCGGGGCTGAATACCCGCTCGCTGTCGAATCCCTCGATGGCGGAGCCATTCTCCCGGCCGACGCCATCGCGTCGCCACCGCGCGCCGGTGGCGAGGGCGACGTGCCGGGCGCCGAACTCGAGGATCTGCTCTGCATCGAGCCGATTGTCGCGATAGACATGCACGTTCGCGAGCTTCGAGAGCTGTGCCACGCGCCAGTCGCGTACGCGCGACCATTCGCTCAAGCCCGGAAGCCGGCACTCGGCCGAGACTCTGCCGCCGAGCTGTGTGGAGGCCTCGGCGAGGTGCACCTCGTACCCGCGGCGCGCCGCGGCGAGCGCTGCCTCCAAACCGGCGGGGCCGGCACCGACCACCAGCACGGCACCCGCGGAGCCGCGGGCAGGGATGCGCTCGGGATGCCAGCCGCGGCGCCATTCCTCGCCGGCAGTGGGGTTCTGCGTACATCGCAGGTTGGTGCTGGTGAAGTCGCTGGTGATGCAGACGTTGCAGCCGATGCACTCGCGGATGTCCTCGGCACGACCCTCCTCGAGCTTGCGCGGCAAGAACGGATCGGCGATCGAGGCGCGCGCGCAGCCGATGAAATCGAGTACGCCGCGGCGGATCTGGGTGACCATGCTGTCGGGCGAGGTGAAGCGGCCCACCCCTACCACGGGTTTGCTGGTGACGGATTTGACGAAGCGCGTGTAGGGCTCCTGATAGCCTTCCTTGGCGAAGCGCGAGCTCTGACTGTCGTGCGCCCAGCCGGAGAGATTCACGTCCCACAGATCCGGCAGCTCGGCGAGCATTTCGATGACCTCGCGGCCTTCGCCTTCACTGGTGATGCCCTGTGGACCCAGCAGCTCATCCACCGCCAGCCGCACGGCGATCGCGCAGCGATCTCCCACCGTCTCCTTGGTGTCCTCGATCAGCTCGCGCAGCAGCCGCGCGCGATTGTGCAAGGCCCCGCCATACTCATCGTTGCGGGCGTTACGGCGCGCCTCGAGAAAATGCATCGGCAGCGCCAGGTCGTGGCTCGCGTAGACGTAGACGATGTCGAATCCGGCACGGCGGGCGCGCAGCGCGGCCTGTCGATGCCAGGCGCGGAACTCGCGGATATCGCGCTTGTCCATCGCGCGCGCCTGCACGGGCGCAAAGCCGGCAACGGGACGGCTCGAGGGCGCCAGAGGAATCTCGCGACTGCCGTGGTTGGCGCACGCGGCACCGTGGTGCATGATTTCGATCGCAGCGAGCGCGCCGTGCTCGTGCACCTTGTCCGCCATGAGCGCCAGGCCCGCCAGATCATCGTCGGACCATAAGCGGCCCTCGTGGAAAGGCTCGCAGTCGCTGCTCGGGTGGATCTCGACCTCCTCCGTCGCCACCACCGCCCAGCCGCCCTCTGCCTTGATGCCGCGCAGCTCTGCGAGTGCGCGCGGTTGGGTCCAGCCCATGCCGTTGCAGTGAGGGACCTGATAGAAGCGATTCTTGGCGATCAGCGGTCCGATGCGAACGGGCTCGAACAGCACGTGGTAGCGGGGGTCGCGCGCCATGGGAGCATCGGCACTCATGGTGGGTGTGCGGCAGCGCTCAGCGTCTTCTCGATGGCACCCGTCAACTTCTCGGTCAGCTCGGTGAGCTCCGCATCGCTTACGTTGTACGGAGGGGCGATGATGATCGTATCCCCGAGGCCTCCCTCGACGTGCCCCGCACAGGGGTAGCAGATCAGGCCGTCGGAGAATGCGCGGCGCGCAATCGAGTGGCTGAGGCCGCGCTCGCGCGGGAAGGGTGTCTTCGTCGCGCGCTCGCGCACGAATTCGATGCCGATGAGATAGCCGCGCCCGCGGACATCGCCGACCTCCTCGAAGCGCGCGAGGCTCGAGCGCAGCTCGGACTGGAGTGCCGGGCCGCGCGAGCGCACGCGCTCTAGGAGCCCCTCGCGCTCGATGATCCGCTGCACCGCCAACCCCGCGGCGCACGCCGCCGTGTGCCCCGAGTAGGTGTAGCCGGTGAGGATGGCGCCATGCTCGGCGAGCAAGGCATCGCCGATCTCGCGCTTGAAGATCGTGGCGCCGAGCGGGATGTAGCCTCCGGCCAGCCCCTTCGCCACCGCCATGATGTCGGGCACGACCGCCTCGGAAGCGAGCGCGCGCCACGAGCCGCAGCGGCCCGAGCCACACATCACCTCATCGGCGATCAGCAGCACATCGTGGCGATCGCAGACCTCGCGCACCGCGCGCGCATAATCGGGCGGTGCGGGCACAGCGCCCGCCGCTGCACCGACCACGGGCTCGAAGATGAAGGCGGCCACGTTCTGTGGCCCGAGCCGCAGGATGCACTGCTCGAGCTCCTGCGCCAGGCTTGCGCCGAGCCGCGCGGGATCGGTGCCCGCCGCAGGTCTATAGGCATTCGCCGCCGAGACGAAGGCCACCTCGATCAGGCTGCGCTCGAACGGCCGCCGCCGCTCGCGGAATCCGGAGACGGAGAGCGCGCCGAGGGTGTTGCCGTGGTAAGAGCGCTCGCGCGCGATGAAGCGGTGCTTCTGCGGCAGGCCACGCGCATCCCAGTACTGCAGAGCGACCTTCAATGCCGACTCCACCGCTTCGGAGCCACTCGATGCGTAGACGATGTGCGCGAACGCTGGCCCGCACTGGCCCAGGATGAGCGCCGTCAGCTGCTCGAGCGCATCACTGGTGAAGAGGTAGCGGTAGCCGCAGGCGATCTGCGCCAGCTGCGCGCTGATCGCAGCATTCACTTCGCGATTGCCATGACCGATGCTGAAGGCGGCCGGTCCGCCGGAGCCATCGAGATAACGCCGCCCCTCGGTGTCGAAGAGATAGCTGCCTTCGCCGCGTGCGATGCGTGGCAGATCTCCGAGACCGAATCCGATGGCCCGGCTCGAGGTCACGCCGGGGCCACTCGCGAGAGCCGCTCCCGCCGTGCCGACTGCAGCATCGCGAGGGAGGCGTACAGCACCACCGCGGCCACGAGCCAGCGCAGCGCCGCGAGAGGCAGCTGCTTGACGATGAAAATGGCGATGAGCACCCCGACGATGCCACCGATGGTGATGCCGATGGAGGTGCCGTTGGCGAAGCGTCCGGTGGTGAAGAAACGCAGGCTCGCGACCGGCTGCAGCAGTCCGCAGGAGCCCATCATGATCGGGAAGGCGCCGAGCGGATTCAGGCCGAGCAAGGCCAGCATCACCATCATCGGTGCATAGGCGCCAATGCCCACGGTCATCAGCGCGCCGAGCACAAAATTGACACCGACCGCGAGCGCGAAGCGCCAACCCCCGAGATCCATGGCCACCCCGCCGGCAGGAAAGGCACCGAGGTTGGCCATCACAAAAAAGCTGGCCGCGATGAGCAGGGCCAGACCCATGACGAGCTGAATGCGCCGCCGTGGCAGTCCGCTCACGACGCCGGCGCCGAGCCAGGCACCGAGCATCGAGCTGCCGATCATGCACACGAGCAGCGCCGGGGCCACCGCGACGACGGTCACGAACACGACGGTCTCGATGAGCGCCGCGAGGTTGTGGCCGACGTTCAACGTGCCCGGAATGAGCTCATCCGGCGGTCGGCCGCGCAGTTTGAAGAGTGCCGTGGTCGGGGCGAAAGAGCCGATGCCAAGGCCATCGAGAAACGCGGTGACGAAGCCGATGGGGACATCGCTCCACGTCGGTGACTCGCGGGGTACCGTGCCGGAGCGGATGGCCCGTATCCATGCGATCACGAACACGATATCGATGATGAGAAGGGCGCCGAGCAGCCCGAGCTTGGCGAGACTCATGGCGAAGCTGCTCTTTGTGGGAAGGCGCGCGTTTGCATCAGGAGCGCAAGATAATGGATCGTAGGGTCACAGTACGAGAAGGTCGCGCGGATGGGGTGCGGGGGCGCAGCGCGGCAGGTGTTTCAAGTCATTGATTACGGAGAGTTTTAGTGGCCGTTTGGCGCGCTGCCGATGCATTCTCGAGCGCCCATTGCGCACCCCGGGTCGTGCCCGACAGACGTGAATGGCATGCGCGGTTGTCACTGAGATTCGAGCGTGCGGGCGCGCGCACCATTCTAGCGCGACAGGAGCACGAGGGTCCCTTGCTGGTGCAGAAGGTGCTCTATCCGGAAGGGCCGTGTCGTGCTCAGGCGATCGTGCTTCATCCCCCTGGCGGCATCGCCGCGGGGGATCATCTGTCCGTCGACGTGACGGCGCAGCCAGATGCGCATGCCCTCATCACCGCACCTGGCGCCACCAAGTGGTACCGCTCGGGCGGCTCGGACGCCGCGAGCAGCGCGTGCCTGGTGGTTGGATCGCACGGCGCACTCGAATGGCTGCCTCGCGAGGCAATCGTATTCGATGGTGCGCAGCTGCAGGCTCGCCTCGCCATCGATGTGGCCGCGCAGGGCTGTGCCATCGGCTGGGAGATCTGGTGCCTGGGCCGCATCGCCTCGGGCGAGCGCTGGCGGCAGGGGCGCATCGCGCTGGAGACGAAACTGCGGGTGGCCGGCCGGCTGCGCTGGGAAGAGCGTGGTGTGCTCACGAGTGACTCGGCGCTGCTCGGCGATGCGGCAGGCTATGCCGGCTACCCGGTTCATGGCACGCTCTGGGCGGCCGGCCCTGAAGCCTCGCGCGCGCTCTTGGATGCGTGCCGCGGTGTTAAGCTCGAAGGTGACGGGCGGGGAGCCGTCACCCAACTGCCGCAGCTTCTCCTGGCGCGCTATCTGGGCAAGTCCACCGAGGCAGCGTTCCAGTGGTTCGCGACGATCTGGGCGCTCCTGCGGCCCGAGTACCTCGGGTGCGAAGCCGTGCGCCCACGCATCTGGAACGTGTAGGAAAACGCCGTGGAACTGACACCGCGAGAGCGTGACAAGCTGTTGCTCTTTACAGCCGCACTGCTCGCCGAGCGCCGCAAGGCACGGGGATTGCAGCTCAACTATCCAGAGGCCATCGCTTTCATCAGTGCTTCGATCCTCGAAGGAGCCCGCGACGGGCGCACAGTGGCCGAATTGATGACCTATGGCACGACGCTCCTCAAGCGCAGCGAGGTCATGGAGGGGGTTGCCGACATGATCACCGAGATCCAGGTGGAGGCGACGTTTCCCGACGGCACGAAGCTCGTCACCGTTCACCATCCCATCGTCTGAAGGCTGAGTGATGGCGAGCGCACCCCCGATTCCCGGCCAGATCGAGACACTGCCCGGACAGATCACGCTCAACGCAGGACGCGAGCACCGACATATCAGTGTCGAGAATCGCGGCGATCGGCCCATTCAGGTCGGCTCGCACTATCATTTCTTCGAGACCAACGAGGCGCTGCATTTCGATCGCGAGCAGGCGCGCGGCTTCAGGCTCGATATCCCTGCGGGCACGGCGGTGCGCTTCGAGCCCGGGCAGAGTCGCACCGTGCAGCTGGTTGCCCTGGATGGCGCCCGGCGTGTGTTTGGCTTCCAGGGTCGCATCAACGGGCCGCTCTCATGACGGTGCAGATCGAGCGGCGTGCTTATGCCGAGATGTACGGGCCGACGACCGGCGATCGCGTGCGACTTGCCGACACCGACCTGTGGATCCAGATCGAGCGCGATCACACGATCTACGGAGAGGAGGTCAAGTTCGGTGGCGGCAAGGTGATCCGCGATGGTATGGGACAGAGCCAGCTGCCGAGCGCGGCCGTCGCCGACACCGTCATCACCAATGCCGTCATCATCGATCACTGGGGCATCGTCAAGGCCGACATCGGGCTGAAGAACGGCCGGATCTGGCGCATCGGCAAAGCGGGTAATCCCGATATCCAGCCCGGCGTCGATATCCCCATCGGAGCGGGAACAGAGATCATCGCGGGCGAGCGCAAGCTCGTGACCGCCGGCGGCATCGACTCGCACATCCATTTCATCTGTCCGCAGCAGATCGAGGAGGCACTGTGCTCGGGTATCACGACGCTGCTCGGCGGTGGCACCGGACCCGCCGCCGGGACCGCGGCGACCACCTGCACGCCGGGGCCCTGGCACCTGCACCGCATGCTCGAGGCCGCGGAGGGCTTTCCGGTCAATCTCGGATTTCTCGGCAAGGGCAATGCCAGCGACCCCGTTCCACTCCGCGAACAGATCCGTGCGGGTGCCATCGGGCTGAAGCTCCACGAGGACTGGGGTACCACGCCTGCCGCCATCGATACCTGCCTGCAGGTGGCCGACGAGCTCGACGTTCAAGTCGCCATTCATACCGACACGCTCAACGAATCCGGTTTCGTCGAGCGCACCATCGCCGCCATCAACGGCCGCACGATTCACACCTATCACACCGAGGGTGCCGGTGGCGGGCACGCCCCGGACATCATTCGCGCGGCCGCACTGCCGAATGTGCTGCCGAGCTCGACCAATCCCACACGCCCCTTCACGATCAACACGCTCGATGAGCATCTCGACATGCTGATGGTCTGTCACCACCTGGACCCCAGCATCGCCGAAGACGTCGCCTTCGCAGAATCGCGCATTCGGCGGGAGACGATCGCGGCCGAGGACATCCTGCACGATCTCGGTGTGCTCTCGATGATGTCCTCCGACTCCCAGGCGATGGGGCGGGTCGGTGAAGTGGTGATCCGCACCTGGCAGACGGCACACAAGATGCGCGCGCAGCGCGGCGCGCTGCCGGGGGATCCGCAGTGGCACGACAACGCCCGCGTCAAGCGCTATGTCGCCAAGTACACGATCAACCCGGCCATCACCCACGGCATTGCCCATGTCGTAGGCTCCGTCGAGCCCGGCAAGCTCGCCGACCTGGTGCTCTGGTCGCCCGCCTTCTTCGGTGTGAAGCCCAGCCTCATCATCAAGGGTGGCATGATCGCGCATGCGCCGATGGGCGATCCGAACGCCTCGATTCCCACGCCGCAGCCGGTGCATTACCGCCCCATGTTTGGATCCTTCGGTCGCGCGCTCTCGACCTCGACGACCTTCGTCTCGCAGTGCGCGCTCGAGGACCCGGCCCTGCACGCGCTCGGCCTCACCAAGCCGCTCACGGCGGTGAAAGGCACGCGCCACCTGCGCAAGCAGGACATGGTGCACAACGGCGCCACGCCGCACCTCGAGGTCGACCCGGAGACTTATGAGGTGCGCGCAGACGGGCAATTGCTCACGTGTGAGCCTGCGACGCAGCTGCCACTGACACAGCGCTATTTCCTTTTCTGACGATGAGCGACCGTGACACCCCGTTGCCGCTGCGGCTCGAGAGCTTCACGCAGGATGAGAGTCCACCCTCCGATGAGGTGTGTCTCACCTATGAGCAGCGCACGCGGAGCCGACTCGCGGTGCGCCTGCAGAGCGGACGGGAGGCGCTGATTCTGCTGCCGCGCGGCAAGGTGGTGCGCGGCGGAGATTGCCTGCGCGCGCACGACGGCAGCGTCGTGCGGGTGGTCGCCGCGGCGGAGCCGCTGCTCGAGGCGCGCGTTCAGGACCCGACACTGCTCGCACGGGCTGCCTATCATCTCGGCAACCGCCACGTCGCCGTGGAGGTGCGTGCACACAGTCTGCGGATTGCCCATGACCCCGTTCTCGGTGCGCTGCTCGCGCAGCTCGGACTCACCCCCGTGGGGATCGAAGAGCCCTTCGAGCCCGAGTCGGGCGCCTACGGTCACGGCCATGCGCACGTGGCGGGTGCTCACGCGCGGCCGCCGCTGATTCACGAGTACCACTCGCATGAGTGAGCCCACGCTCGCCCGCCTGTTGCAGCTGTCGAGTCCGACGCTGCCGGTGGGCGCCTTCAGCTACTCGCAGGGGCTCGAGTCGGCCGTGGAGGTGGGACTGGTCCACGATGAGGCGAGCGCGGGCTCATGGCTCGCAACCGTGCTGCGCGAGGGCGTGGCCGCATGGGATGCGAGCTGGGTGGCCGCGCTGATGCGTGCCTGGCAGCAGCACAATGACGATCTGATCGTGGATCTCAACGAGCGCTTCCTGGCCAGTCGCGAGAGCCGCGAATCCTGGGAGGAGACGGCGCAGATGGGCCGCTCCCTGCTGGCCGCGCTGCGCCAGCGCCCCGACATGCCGCGGCAGATGCTCACCCACCTGCAGCAGCTGGACAGCGAGCCCGCGCTGAGCTATCCCGTGGCATGGTCTGCAGCGGCGGCATCCTCGAGCATCGCTGTGCAGGACGCGCTCGTGGGATATCTCTGGGCGTGGCTCGAAAATGCCGTCATGGCCGCGCTGAAACTGGTCCCCCTGGGTCAGTTCGCCGGTCAGAGGCTGCTCGCCCGACTCGGCGCCGAGCTCGACACCCTGGCGCTCCGCGCCACGAGCCGTCCACTCGATCATTGCTGCAATCTGCTCCCGGGACTCACGCTCGCCTGCATGCACCATGAGACACAATACAGTCGCCTCTTCCGCTCCTGAGCCGACCGCTTCCGGTCCCCTGCGCGTCGGTATCGGCGGGCCGGTCGGATCGGGCAAGACGGCACTCACCTTGTGGCTGTGTCGCGCGATGCGCGATCGCTTTCAGGTAGCAGTCGTGACCAACGACATCTACACCGAGGAGGACGCGCAGTTCCTGGTGCGCCACCAGGCGCTCACGCCCGACCGCATTCTGGGCGTGGAGACGGGTGGCTGCCCGCATACGGCGATCCGCGAAGATGCCTCCATCAATCTCGAGGCGGTGGAGCGGCTGGTGCGGCGCTTTCCGGCGCTCGAGCTCGTGTTCGTAGAGAGCGGCGGTGACAATCTCGCCGCCACCTTCAGTCCGGAGCTGTCCGACTTTACGATCTACGTCATCGATGTGGCGGCCGGGGACAAGATTCCCCGCAAGGGAGGCCCCGGCATCATCAAATCCGACCTGCTCGTCATCAACAAAGTCGATCTGGCGCCCTATGTCGGCGCATCGCTCGAGGTGATGGATCGCGATGCGCGCAGGATGCGTCCCGAGCGGCCGTTTCTGTTCACCAACCTCAAGACCGGTGACGGCGTGGCGCAGATCGTCGAGCGCGTCGCGGACAAGGTTCAGCTCTTCGGGGCGCGGCGGCAGCCATGATGCAGGCCTCGAGAGATGCGACGCCGATCCATGGCACATAAGGCGCCAGCCTATCTGCGGGACATGGTGGGCTACGGTCCGCGCCCGCCGCATCCGCGCTGGCCTGGCAATGCGCGCATCGCCGTGCAGTTCGTCCTGAACTACGAGGAGGGGGCCGAGCGCTGCGTGCTCGATGGGGATCCCGCCTCGGAGGTGTTCCTGTCCGAGATCATCGGCGCGCAGGCCTTCCCGATGCGCCACATGAGCATGGAGTCGCTCTACGAGTACGGATCTCGCGCGGGCGTGTGGCGAGTGCTGCGCGCGTTCGAGCGGCGGCGCCTGCCGCTGACGGTGTTCGCAGTAGCGGTGGCGCTGCAGCGCAATCCCGAGGCGGCGGCGGCCTTTACCGAGCTGGGGCACGAGATCGCCTGTCACGGCCTGCGCTGGCTCAACTATCAGCAAGTGGAGGTCGCGACCGAGCGAGCGCACATGGCGCAGGCGACGGCGATCCTGCGCGAGCTGTGTGGAGCCGCACCGCTCGGCTGGTATACCGGACGCGACAGCCCGAACACACGGCGCCTGTTGATCGAGCATGGCGGCTACCTGTACGACGCGGATTCCTACGCCGACGATTTGCCATACTGGCTCGAGGTGGAAAGTGCGCGGGGCCAGCCGGTGCCGCATCTGGTGGTGCCCTACACCCTCGACACCAACGACATGCGCTTCGCCACGACCCAGGGTTTCAACAGCGGCCAGCAGTTCTTCGACTACCTGAAAGCGGCCTTCGACACGCTCTATCTGGAGGGCGACCCCGACGGCCTGAATGCGCCCAAGATGCTCTCGGTCGGCCTGCACTGTCGCCTGGTGGGTCGTCCCGCGCGGGCGGCGGCACTCGAGCGCTTCCTCGACTACGTGTCAGAGCACTCGCACGTGTGGATTTGCAGGCGCCTCGACATTGCGGAGCATTGGGTCAGGCAGCATCCCTACCAGCGCCCCTGAGCCAGCGTTGATCCAGCGGGCCCAGCGCTCATCCGGCGATCAGGCAGGCGCGAGCTGCTCGAAGAGGATGTCCTTGGCGCCACCCCAGAGGACCTCCACCCCCATGGGTCGCAGACGCTCGAGTCCCTCGACGACCGTGAGAAAGTGGTTGCCGGCGAGCTGCCCCATCTTGCTGGAGAAGCAGCAGCTGCCATAAGCGATCAGGATCTCGGTCTCGCTGTAACCGCCCGGATAGAAGAGGACGTCCCCCACCGAGGGGTGACTGGTATGATTTTCGAAGCCTGTCTTGAGGTCGAAGTCGCCGAGCGGAATCCAGCAGGCCTCACCGCTCCAGCGCACGTGAATGATCTTCTGTCGGTAAGGTAACAACGCGCTGAATGCAGCCACCGTGCGCGGCGCCGCCGGATTAGGTAGCGCAACGAACCGATAATTGCCGACGGTGATGCGGATGGAGCTCAACTCTGAACCTCGGCGCCGGAATCGGCTGTCACTGCATCGCAGATGATGAAGCCGGCAATATGTCAGCCGTCCGAAAAGGTGTCAATGCAGTAAACATCAGGCATGGGCGGCGCGCTGGGCCGCGAGCGTGCATGCTAATGTCGGCGCTCCTGACCAGCATCGGGCTCGATCACGCGGACCATGAAGATCTCGAGTGATTTTATCCGTGCACTGCCGAAAGCAGAGCTGCATCTGCACATCGAGGGTACGCTCGAGCCGGAGTTGGCATTTCAGCTGGCCACCAAGCACGGCATTCGCCTGCCGCACGCGGGCGTCGCGGATCTGCGCCGCGCGTACCAGTTCGCGGATCTGCAGTCCTTTCTCGACCTCTACTATGCCTGCTGTGACGTGCTGCGGGACCAGGACGACTTCCGCGCTTTGGCCCAGGCGTATCTTGCACGCGCACACGCGCAGGGCGTGGTGCACGTCGAGATCTTCTTCGATCCGCAAACTCATACCGCACGCGGCGTCAGCATCGACACCGTGCTGAAGGGATTGCGTCGGGCACTTGACGAAGCGGAGCGTGACCGGGGGACGACCTGGCGTCTGATCCCATGCTTCCTGCGTCATTTGAGCGCCTCCGATGCGATGAGCACGCTCGAGCAGCTGCTGCCGCACAAGCGCCTCCTCGCTGCCGTCGGCCTCGACTCCTCCGAATCCGGTCATCCGCCTGCGAAGTTCCGCGAGGTCTTCGCTCGTGCCAGAAGCGAGGGTCTGCCCGGAGTGGCGCATGCCGGCGAGGAGGGCCCGCCGGCCTACATCCGCGAGGCGCTCGATGTGTTGCAGGTGGTACGCATCGATCACGGCGTGCGCTGCCAGGAAGACGAGCAGCTGATGGAGCGCCTGGTGCGTGAGCGCATACCGCTCACGGTGTGCCCCTTATCGAACATCAAGCTGCGTGTCTTCGATACGCTCGCGTCACACAACCTCAAGCGGCTGCTCGAGCGCGGATTGTGCGTGACCGTTAATTCGGATGATCCCGCCTACTTCGGCGGCTACGTGCTCGAGAACTATCTGGGTGTGCAGCAGGCACTGGCGATGTCGCCCGAGCAGCTCAAGGCACTCGCACGCAACTCCATCGTGGCATCATTCCTCGCGCCCGCCGCCAAGCGGCGCTGGCTCGACGCCATCGACGTACTTGACTCGACTTGAGGTGCAATTGACTCGCTGCGCTGCGCCGCGTGCGCGCGCGTTCTGTTGCGAGTAGCATCATGAGGGCGTTTCACCGGAGACGTCCATGGCCAGTCTGGACTCCAGAATAATCGAATCACCAAGTCCGGCGATCGACGTACCAGCAACGACACTACCGCGCTATATCCGAGCGCTCGCGAGTGAGCGCGGCCATCAGCTGGCGATCATCGAAGGGCATACCGGCCGGCGTCTGAGCTACGCAGAGCTCGACTTGCAGATCGGGCGCGTCGCGGCGGGGCTGAAGGCGCTCGGCTTTGAGCCCGGCGATACGCTGTTGATGGTTGCGCCCAACCTGCCGGAATGGCCCGTCATGGCGCTCGGCGTGCTCGCCGCCGGTGGCGTCATGAGCGCAGCCAATCCGGCCAGCAGCACCGAGGAGCTCGCGCGCCAGATGCGCGATGTGGGCGCGCGTTTCGTGTTCACCACCGGGAACCTGCGGCAAAGCGTGCGCGCGGTGGCGCAAGCGGCAGGTGGCGCGACACTCATCGTCGTCGGCTCGCCTGACGGCAATGACGTGAGCTACGACGCGCTGCTTGCGTGCAATGGGCCCGAACCGCAGCTACCCGAGGCACCGGATGCGCTGGCGGCACTGCCGTACTCCTCCGGGACGACGGGCATGCCGAAGGGCGTGCGACTCACCCATCGGACCATTCTCGCAAACCTGCTTCAGCACATCGCGCAATGGACGGAACCGGAGGGCACGCGAGGTCGATGCGTGCTCGGCTGCCTGCCGATGTACCACGTTTACGGCTTCAGCGTGCTCACCTTGACGACGCTGGTCGAGGGGCGCGCCCTCGTCACGCTCCCCCGCTTCGAGCCGGAGATGTTTCTGAAGGCGATACAGGATTTTCGCATCACTCACCTCTGGGTCGTCCCGCCGCTGTTGCGGTTTCTGCTGCAGCATCCTCTGGTTGCAGATTACGACCTGTCATCGATCAAGCGGATCGGCTGCGGGGCGGCTCCCCTGGATCGGGATCTCGAGAAGCGGGTGGCCGACCGGATGGGTTGCGTCGTCGTCCAGGGCTTCGGGATGACCGAGTCCTCAGGGGTCATCACCAGCACGAGGCCGGGACATGAGCGCGCCGGCTCGAGCGGTCAGCTGCTACCAGGCACGCAGGCACGCGTCGTCGATCCGGCAACGCTCAGCGATGTCCCACGAGGTTCGGCCGGCGAGATCTGGTTCCGTGGCCCGCAAGCTTTCCTGGGATACCACAACGCTCCGGAGGCGACGGCTACCACCCTCACCAGCGATGGCTGGGTGCGTACCGGGGACATCGGCTACTTCGATGACGCCGGCTATCTGTATGTGACCGACCGTCTGAAGGAGCTCATCAAGGTCAAGGGTTTCCAGGTGGCCCCGAGCGAGCTCGAGGCGCTGCTTTACACCCATCCCGACGTCGCCGACGCGGCGGTGATCGGGCGCGCGGACGAGCGCTGCGGCGAGGCACCCGTCGCCTATATCGTGCCGCGCAGGGCACTCGATCCCGATGGGCTCAAGGAGTGGGTCGCGCAGCGCGTTTCGGCCTACAAACACCTGGCAGACGTTGTGGTGTGCCCAGCCATCCCAAAGACCGCCTCGGGGAAGATCCTGCGGCGCGACTTGCGGTCGATGGATGCGCAGCGGAAGGAGAAGGCGTAATGAGCGGGCAGGCAAGCG
>DATJSR010000086.1:0-39613 GCA_035504015.1 Steroidobacteraceae bacterium | reverse complement strand
CGCGGCATCAGCAGCTCCGGTCCGAGCGATTCGAGGGGTGCCATCTGCATGGCGAACGCCGAGCGCGTGGTGAGCGTGAACTCGCGTGGCTTGCCATCGCGCAGCACCTTGAGCCTCACCTCATGACCGGGGCGCACGTGGCTCATGTGCTCGAGCACCTGTCGAGCAGGGTTCGTACCCTCGATCTTGACCCCATCGACGGCCACGATGATGTCGCCTTCATGAACACCCGCCTCCTCGGCGGGACCGCCTGGGCTCACCTCGGCAATGCGCGCCCCAGGCCCGTTCTCCGGATCGAGCTGCAGTCCGATGATGCCGCGCCCGGAATTGAAGAATCCGAACTGCTGCCCCTCGGCTCCCAGGCGGGCGGAGAGCTGCGCCACCTCCTGAGCAGCCTGCTCGAGCCGGTGGCGTGCGGCATCGAGCTCGCGCTGCGTCTGCTCCTCGCTCGGTTGCGAGCGGTCCGAGGAGCTCTCCGCGGCAGGCGCCGCGGCGAGCGCGAATCCGGCAAGCAGCAGCATGGACAGCCCCGCCGCCACAGCACGGCCGGGGCTCGCGAAACGCATCGAGGGATTCATGTGGGTGCTCCGATTCCAGAGACGAGGTCACGTTCTATTGAGGCAGCTCCGCCGCCAGATGCTCGGCGTAGCGCACTTGCACGAGCGAGCTCATGAGCTCCTGGCGGCGCACTCGCAGGGTATGCAGCTGCGGCTCGGGCTCGCGGGTGAGCTGTGCCGCATTGAGCAGATCGTCGAGCGAGGCGATCCGGTCCTCGAGGTCGGCCACCGCGAGGCGCGTGCTCACGTGCACGAGCGGCTCGGCATCCGCATCCCCAGGCGTTCCCGGCACCGGGACCGCACGCAGCTCGCTGGCCGGCAGGCCGTGGGTGGTGCTCGCCCGCCCTGCATGACTTTGGCTTGCCCTCGCCGAGACCGGCGGCGCCGCGCCGGGCCCCTGAGCCCGATGCGACAGACGCCCATGGGAGAGCAGCGCCGCGACGCCGACGAGCGCTAGCAGCACCGCCGCGGCCAGCGCAAGCGGCGGGTGTCGGTGGTGGCGCGCGGCTGCGCGCACCTGCAGTGCGCTGAAATCCCACGGCGGACGCAGCTGCCGGGGCAGCTCGCGCAATCGGGCGCCGAGCGCAGCCTCGAAGCGGTCACCGCTACCCACGGGCTCGAGGCCGCTGCCGCTCGCGTTCGGGGTGGGGGAATTCAAGTCGGGGTGCATGGTGCGCGCTCTGCTCGTGGCTCGAACCAGGCTCGCAGGCGCCGATGCGCCCGTGCGAGCTGCGATTTGGAGAAGCTCGGTGTGCGTCCGAAGGCGCGTGCGATCTCCTGGTGAGAATACCCCTCGACCTCGAAGAGCCAGACGACGGCGCGGGCGGTCGGTGGCAGGCTCGCGAGGGCGCGCTCGAGATCGAGCGTCTCGGCAAGAGGTGCCGTGGCGATCGCTGCCGGCAAGCCAGCCGCCAGCTGGTCCGCGATGAACGCATCGGGCT
This sequence comes from Steroidobacteraceae bacterium, assembly GCA_035504015.1. GTDB lineage: Bacteria > Pseudomonadota > Gammaproteobacteria > Steroidobacterales > Steroidobacteraceae > JASHUC01. Next base: position 38,115 of record DATJSR010000086.1, on the reverse strand, counting down.
CGAGCGGCTCGAGCCGGGCACGCCGCCACGGCGAGCGCAGATACATCAACGCCTTGGAGACCGCGATGCGGCGCACCCAGGCCGCTAGAGGAGCCTCGCCGCGAAACCTCGCCAGTTGCTCGAACATGGTGATCATGGTGTCCTGAAACACATCCTCCGAGACGGCGCGTGCACCCAGCAGCCGCCGAATCAAGCCGAAAATCATCGGGGCGAGCGCCGCGTACAGGCGTGCCTGGGCATCGGGGTCCCCGGCGCGCGCGCCAGCGATCCAGCTTTCCGGGATATCGATGTCGGCGAGCTTGGTCACCACTCTCTCAGATGCTGCAGAGCGCCCATCGGTCGCAGGGTTCCCCTATACTTCGTCCCCCGCGCCCGGCCGGTGTGGCGGAACTGGTAGACGCGTCGGACTCAAAATCCGATTCTGGCAACAGAGTGTGGGTTCGATTCCCTCCACCGGCACCACGCGCCGCCCTGTTGTGATGCAGCATTCCGCGATCCGGGTCGCATTCCTGCTCCCCCGTGGGGCGCATCACCGCACTCTTTCCGCCGCCGCACCACCGCCCCGTCACGCACGTCGCGGCGCCCTCTGCGGCGGTCCCGAAAACCGTGAAATCCACGCGTGCCGCCCTCGCCCAGACGACGTAACGTGGTGACCTCGCATATGCGGCAAGTCACCTCCATCGGGCGCCGGACGGGCCTCGCCCGTCGTTTCGCCCTTGTTACGATCGCGCTCGGGTGCCTCGGTGCGATGTCCGCCCATGCCGCCTGCATTTACGACACGGATCCGCAGATTCGCGAGCTGGCTGCGTTCGTGCCCCGCAACGCAACGCGGGCCCTACAGGACGCAAAGAGCCTGTTGCAGCAGCTGCAGCACGCCAACGCCCCACCGCAGCGGATCGCCGCCGTCGATGCGGTGCTCGCGCAGGCCTATAGCGATCTCGAGCTCGACCGCGAGGCTCGCGCCACGGCGCTCGCGGGGCTCAAGCTCGCCACCGACCCGCGCGATCCGGTTCACATCGCGCTGCTCACGGCACACGCCGACAGCGTCTACGACTCCACGGGCATCGCCCGTGAAGTCACCGCCATCGAGTCCGCGCGGGCGCAACAGATGCGCGGCTCGCTGGGCGATGTGTGCCTGCTCATCTCGCTCGGCCGGCTGCAATACCGCGAGGATCGCGCGGATCTCGCGATCTCGAGCCTGACGCAGGCCTACCAGGGCAGCCTCGATGCGTCGCGTGCCGAGCAGCACGTCATCGCCGCTGCCGTGCTGGCCTCCGTGATGCGAATGGCCGGGGATTTTCCGCAGGCCCTCGCGCTCAATCAGCAGGTCATCGACTGGGACACGGCGCACGGCAACACCCTCGATCTGTCCGTGACGCGCTATCTGCGCGGGCAGATCGAGAATGCGAGCCACCATTTCGAGGCCGCGATCGAGCAGTTCACCCGCGCCCGCGCCTTGAGCGTGATGGTCGAGGACCGGGTCGGCATCGCCTTCGCCGACCGCGAGTTGTGCCGCAATCGCATCGAGCTCGGGCAGGCGGTTGCGGCGCGCGCCCAGTGCGAGCGGGCCGAGCGCAGCTTCGCGCGGATCGGACGCAACGACGAGCTGAAGGACACGCAGGTGCTGCTCGCGCGCATCGATCTGATCGAGGGGCATCCGCAGAGCGCGCTCGCGACGCTCGATCGCGTGCTCGAGCACGGTGGCCTGGAGATGATGCCGCCACGGACGCAACCCTCGGTCTACGAGCTGCGCGCGCGCACCAATGCGGCCCTGCACGACTGGCACGCCGCCTATCTCGACCTGGATGAGTACCTGCGCCGCTACGCGGCGGAGAACGAAGCACAGCGCGTGCGCCAGGAGAGCACGCTGCGGGCGCGCTTCAAGACCGACCAGGAGATCGACCGCAACGCATCGCTGCAGCGCGAGCTGTCGCTGACACGAGAGCGCTCCGAGCGCCAGAAGACGACCCTGCGCTGGATCGTGGTCGCGATCGTCGCATCCTCGCTCGTTATCGTGCTGCTCACGTCGCTCCTCATCGCCAACCTGCGCTTTCGCCGTCAGCTGGTGCGCCTCGCCGGGGAGGACAGCCTCACCGGCCTACCCAATCGCGGGCGCACCGCACAGCTCGCCTCCGCGGCGCTCGCGGAGGCGAACGCCGCGCAGCAGCCGCTCACCATCGCGCTCATCGACATGGATCGCTTCAAGGACGTGAACGACCGTTGCGGGCACGCCGCCGGCGATCACGTGCTCAAGGAGTTCGCGCGCCTCTCGCGCGAGGCGATCCGCTCGGGGGACATCCTCGGACGCTGGGGCGGTGAGGAGTTCCTGCTCGTGCTCCCGAACGCCACGCTCGACACCGCCGTCGCCAGCGTGGAGCGGCTGCGGGCACGCGCCGCCGACTCGATCCAGCTGCCCGCACCGTGGCAGGAGCTGCGCGTGAGCTTCAGCGCCGGGCTCGCCGTGAGCGGCGATGGCGTGCGCACCCTGGATGAGCTCACGGCGCGCGCCGATGCCGCGCTGTATCAGGCCAAGAACGATGGGCGCGATCGACTGCGCATCGCCGATGAGGACGATCGCACGCTCTCCTCGGGAACCCGCCGCGCGCTGCGTCTGGGTGGTTGATCAGGTCGCCACCGCGAGGCGCGGCACGTCGAGGAGCTCGCGCACCAGGGCGAAGGCTTCCGCGGCCGGCATGGGCCGCGCCAGCAGGTAACCCTGCAGCGTCGTGCAGCGCTCCTGGGCGAGGAACTGGCGCTGCTCCTGCGTCTCGACCCCCTCGGCCACCACCTCCAGCCCGAGCGCGCGGCCGAGCGCGATGGCCGCGCGGCACAGGGCCGCATCGTGTGCATTGCCTGCGCAATCCTTGACCAGCGAGCGGTCGATCTTCACGCAATCGACGTTGAGCAGCTTGATGCGCGCCAGGGAGGAATGCCCGGTGCCGAAATCATCGAGCGCGAGCGACACGCCGAGGGCGCGCAGCTCCGCCAGATGGCGCGCGACGAGCTCGGGGGAGCGCATGGCCACCGTCTCGGTGATCTCCAGCTCGAGCAGGTGCGGCGGCAGGCGCTCGGTGGCGAGCGCCACCGCCACGCGCACCGGCAGCTCCTCGCGCGCAAACTGCACCGGCGAGAGATTGACGCAGAACCTGAGCGGCTCGCCGCCGGCATCGAGCCAGCGGCGGGCATCGCGGCAGGCCTGCTCGAGCACCCACTGGCCGATCGACTCGATGAGACCGGTCTCCTCGGCGATGGAGATGAACACGCCCGGCAGCAGCAGACCGCGCGTCGGATGATGCCAGCGCAGCAGCGCCTCGAGCGCGGTCGGGCGTCCCGTGAGCGTGTCCACGCGCGGCTGGTAATACAGCTCGAGCTCGTTGCGCTCGCGCGCCTCGCGCAGCTCTACCTCGAGTGACAGACGGTCGGTGCCGGGACGCAGCGAGTCATCGAAGCAGCGATACGAGTCACCGCCACTCTGCTTGGCCGCGTACATGGCGACATCGGCGTGCTTGAGCAGCGCGCTGGCATCGCTGCCATCGCGCGGGGCGACGCTGATACCGATGCTGCTGCTCGTGTAGACGGTGCGCGAGGAGAGCGCGAAGTTGCCGCGCAACTGCGCCAGCAGCCGCTGCACGATGCTCTCGACGCGTGCCGGGTCGCCGAGCTCACCCGCCACGACGACGAACTCATCGCCCCCCAAGCGCGCCACCGTGTCGTGCTCGCGCGCGAGCGCGCGCAGCCGCCGCCCGACCTCGATCAGCAGCTCGTCGCCGGTATCGTGACCGAGCGTGTCGTTCACGTACTTGAAGCGATCGAGGTCTATCAACAGCACGGCCACGTACGTGCCGGAGCGCTGCGCGGCGAGCAACATCGCATCGAGCCGTGCCTTGAGGCCGAGCCGGTTCTCGAGCCCCGTCAGGGCATCGTGATAGGCAAGGAAGGACACGCGCTGCTCGGAGCGCTCGAGGGCCTCGCGCTTGATCACCTCGCGCGTCACGTCCGCCTGAATGCACAGCCAGCCGCACAGCTCGCCGCGTGCCCCGCGCAGCGGCTGGGCATCGGTATCGAGCCACCATTCGCGGCCATTCTTGCCGCGCACCAGGATCTCGAAGCGCACGCCGCGCCCGCTGTCGAAGCACGCGCGGATGCGCTGCACGGTCTGCGGATCGGTGCGCTCGAAGTACAGCAGCTGACTCGCCCGGCGACCGACCGCCTCGGACAACTCGTACCCGGTCAGCTGCGTGAAGCTGGCGTTGGCCCAGACGATGTGCCGTTCCGGGGTACTGATCGTGACCCCATAGCCCGTGACAGCCGCGACGCTCGCGAGCCAGCGCTCGACGTTCTGCGGCGTGATGGGGCCCTCGGGCGCGGCGCGGCGGCGCGAGCGGTGCCACCACAGCGCCGCCCAGCACGAGCCTCCCCCCAGCACCCCCCCGAGCGCAATCCAGCCGAGCACGGAACTCCCTACACCGTAGCGCGAGAGCTCCGGCTTATCACCTTTCGGCCTGCCGATGACGATCTTGAAGGCGGCGGTGCGACTCCCGTCACAGAGCCGGCGCGGTACGAATGAGATCGAGGAGATAGTCCCCGAGCACGCGATCGGGGCTGTTCAGGTGCATGGTGGAGCTCAGGTGATTGTGACCTGGCAGGTAGACGAAGCGCGGCCAGCGGCCATGGCGCGCCACCCAGGCATTGACCACAGCGAGACCCTGTTGCTGGAAGAACTGCGGGTCCATCTCGGTGAGCACGAACAGCAGCGGCACGCGCGTCTCGAGCAGACCGGGCAACGTCGAGGCTGCGACGTACGTAGCGGGATCCGTACCGAAGTAAGCATCGTGCATCGGGTTGCGAGGCGCGCTCGGCAGATCGTAGATGCCCGAGAGCAGCCCGGCCGCCGCAACACCCGGGCCTGCGGGCGGGTGAAACTCGCGGTGCGCGAGATAGGAGGCGACGTGCACGGCGCCGGCGGAGGTTCCGAGCAGCACGATGCGCTGCGGGTCGCCGCCGAAGCGGGCTGCCTCGGCGCGCACGAAGGCAAGCGCCGCGGCGACATCCTGCGCGCCGGCGGGCCAGGCAAACTGCGGAGCGAGCCGATAGGTCATGTTGATGCCGATGAGACCGTGGCGCACGGCCCACAGCGCCACATTGTCCTGATAGGGCGTGCCTGGCGTGCGCTTGTCACCCCCGACGAAGCCGCCGCCGTGAACGTAGAGCAGGATGGGGCGCGCCGCCGCGTCCGCGGCGGCCGGCACGAATGCATCGAGCCGGTGACGCTCGTGCGGGCCGTAGCGCACGTCGCGGCTCAGCTGCACGGCGCGGTACGGCTCGCGCTCGTGAAAGGGTGCATACAGCGCCGCCGTGCCCTCGATCGATTGCGGGCTGATCTCGGTGCCGAGCGCGCGCACACGGCGCGCGATCCCCTCGATGTCGAAGTCCATGCACTCTCCTCGCCGCAGGCTGCCGGGCCTGCGAGCTTAGCATCGCGCACGGCTGAAGCGGCCGTGTCGATGAGCGCCCGGGCGGGTTATGCTTTACGCACCTCCCATGAATTACTGCAATCAATGCGGCGGCCCGGTGGCGCTGCGCGTGCCACCCGGGGACCACCTGCCGCGACACGTGTGCGAGCGCTGCGGCGTCATTCACTACGTCAATCCGCGTCTCATCGTCGGCTGTGTCCCCGAGCTCGATGGGCGCATCCTGCTCTGCCGCCGCGCGATCGAGCCGCGACGCGGCTACTGGACCGTGCCGGCCGGCTACATGGAGAACGGCGAGACGCTGCAGCAGGCCGCCGCACGCGAGTCTCAGGAGGAGGCGCTGGCCGAGGTCGAGATCGGCTCGCTGCTCGCGATCGTGCACGTGCTGCACGCCCAGCAGGTGCACGTGTTCTTTCGCGCGCGGCTGTTGCGCGCAAGCTTCGGCGCGGGCACGGAGAGTCTCGAGGTGCAGCTGCTCGCTCCCGAGCAGATTCCGTGGGCCGACATTGCTTTCCCCAGCACCGAGTTCACGCTGCGTCGATATCTGGAGGATCGTGCGGCGGGACGCGAGCCCTACCACTTCACCGAGTTCAATCGCCGCCTCGGCAGCAGCGCGGCGCCCGTGGCAGAATAGCGCGTCTGGCGCACCGGCTAACGTACCGTTTCAAGGGCATTCGCATGACTTTCGTGGTCACCGAGAACTGCATCAAGTGCAAGTACATGGATTGCGTGGAGGTCTGTCCCGTCGACTGCTTCCACGAGGGGCCGAACTTCTTGGTGATCGATCCGGATGAGTGCATCGACTGCACGCTGTGCGAGCCCGAGTGCCCGGTGGAGGCGATCTTCTCCGAGGAGGAGCTGCCCGACGGCCAGCAGTCCTTCAAGCCGCTCAATGCACAGCTCGCCAAGAAATGGCCGGTGATCACCGAGAAGAAAGAGCCACCCGCCGATGCCAAGGAGTGGGAAGGCAAGCCCGACAAGGCGAAGCTGCTCGAAACATAGCGCGGCGCGGGCTCCTGCCCGACCCCGAGCCCTTATCGGTTGACGCCCTTCAGCTCCTGCGCCAGCTCCACCGGGCTCAGATAACCCGGCAGCATGTCGCCGTTGCCGAGCACGATGGCCGGGGTCCCCTGCACATCGAACTGCCTGCCGAGCTCGTACTCGCGTGCGACGGGGTTGTCGGCGCAGGGTTTGGCGGTGAGGACCTGGCCTAGCTTGGCGCGCGTGAGCGCGTCCTTGCGGTCCGCGGAGCACCACACCTGCTCGGCCTTGGTCCAGGACGAGGTGTTGGGCCCGGTCCGCGGATAGAACACGTAGCGCACCCGGATACCCAGTCGGTTGTACTCGGCGATCTGGCTGTGGAGCTTGCGACAGTAGGCGCAATCCACGTCCGTGAAGACCGTGATGGTGTGGCGCGCATCGGCGGGCCCGAAGATCACCATCTGCGACTCGGGAATCGCCGACAGCAGGCTCAGCCGGATGGCGCGGCGGCGATCCTCGGTGAGATTGTCGCTCTTGGCCACGTCGTACAGATCCCCGAGGATCGCGTACTTGCCATCGGAGGTGACGTAGGCAGCGTCGGTGCCACGCATGAGCTCATAGACCCCGGGAATGGGGGTCGGATGCAGATCCTCCACCTTGGCCCCGGGGATCTTGCTGGCGATGGCCACCCGAGGATCGGGGGCATTGGCTTGGGATGCAGAGCTCGCGGCCGGGGCCGCGACCGGCGGCGTTGCCTGGGGCGTGGTGGCCCACGCCACGGGTAGCACCAGCAGGGCGAAGGCGGGCAGCAGGGCGCGAAGGCGGTTCATGAGGCGTTCCGATGGAGCGTTCTGCGGCGATTCGACCCGCTGGGGACTGGAAGGTTCGCCTCGGCGGCCGCCGCGATTTTAACAGAACCTCGGCCGCGAGGTTGCCCGACGGCTCAGCCGCGCGGGTGGTGCTGCGAATGCAGCTCCTTCATGCGCTCACGCGCTACGTGCGTGTAGATCTGCGTGGTGGACAGATCGCTGTGCCCGAGCAACATCTGCACCACGCGCAGATCGGCGCCGTGGTTGAGCAGGTGCGTCGCAAAGGCATGGCGCAGCGTGTGCGGCGAGAGCTCCTTGTTCACTCCGGCCTTGCGCGCGTAGCGCTTGATGATGTGCCAGAAGGCCTGGCGCGTCATGCGATCGCCGCGGCGCGTCGGAAAGAGGTAGTCGGACTGGCGCTCGAGCAGAATCTCCCCCCGGGGGCCGCGCGCGAAGTCCTTGAGCCAGCGCATCGCCTCCTCGCCGAGCGGAATGAGCCGCTCGCGGTTGCCCTTGCCGAGAATGCGGATGACGCCTTGGTTCAGGTTGACCTGCGAGTGCTTGAGGTTCACCAGCTCGGAGACCCGCAGGCCCGTGGCGTAGAGCACCTCGAGCATGGTGCGATCGCGATTGCCGAGCGGATCGCTCACCTGAGGGGCCGCCAGCAGCGATTCGACCTCCTCCACGGTGAGGGACTTGGGCAGCGAGCGCCCGATCTTGGGCATCGCGATCTGCGCGGTCGGATCGTCGCGGATCACGCTCTCGCGCACGAGGTAGCGGAAGAAGCGGCGAAAGCTGGACAGTTGCCGCGCCGTGGAGCGCGGGCGCGCGCCGGCCTGTACGCGCCAGGCGATGAAATCCTGCAGATCCGAGCGACCGGTGCGCACGATCGGCATGCCGCGCTCGGCAAGCCAGCGCGTGAGCGCGGTCAGGTCGGCGCGATAGGCTGCGAGCGTGTTGGTCGAGAGGCCACGCTCCATCCACACGGCGTCGAGAAAGCGCGACACGGCCGGATCGGTGGCGTCAGGCGCAGCGTTGACAGCGGCTACTGCGTGCTTGGACAAGATCGGCCTCACGTTCAAGAGCACCCACGCATCGCGTGTCCCTCGACACGCCCCCAAGCCATAGGCGCACCGGGACAGTATGGGCAGCCCTCACGCGAACGGAGGTGACCCTCTTCACATCTGGAGCGCTGGCATGACATAACGAGAACCAGTTCACACCACGCCCCCATCTCTTTGAATGGAAATAGCGAATCAATGAGCGAGCGACCCCCTGCGAGACTCGTGCGGCTCGCGTACGCGGTGTACGCAGGCGTGCTGTTCCTGCTGCTGGGGCTGCTGGCGCTGCTCGCCGTGGTGCTGGCCCCCGGGCTCGAGCGCCGGCGCCGCCTCACGCGCGGCCTGGCGCGGCTGTTCCTCAGCCTGGCCGGGATGCCGCTGGTGGTGCAGGGGCTGGAACGGCTGCCCGAGGGACAATGCGTGCTGGTGGCGAACCACGCGAGCTATCTCGACGGGGTGGTGCTGACGGCGGCACTGCCAGCACGCTTCGGCTTCGTGATCAAGCGCGAAATGGCCCAGGTCCCGCTCATCGCGGCCCTGCTACGTCGCATCGGCTCGGAGTTCGTCGAGCGCTTTGCCCCCGGCAAGAGCGTCGCCGATGCCCGGCGCGTGTTGCGCAGCGCCCTCAGCGGACACTCCCTGGTGTTCTTCCCGGAAGGCACCTTCTCACCCAGGCCGGGCCTCCTGAAATTCCACGCCGGGGCGTTCATCGCGGCCGTGCACGCCGGCTGCCCGGTGGTCCCCGCGGTGATCCACGGTACGCGCGCGGCGCTGCCACCGGGCGGTGTGCTGCCGGCGCCCGTGCCGATCACGGTGGAGCTGCTGCCGGCATTGCCGGCGGCCGCGGGCGATGCCGAGGCCGCCCCGGCGCTACTGCGCGAGAGTGCCCGGGCAGCAATCCTCGAGCGGCTGCGCGAGCCGGACCTGGCACCGGCGTAGCTGACGAGCCTCCCCCGCTCGCGCCACTCACATGTTGCGTCGATAACGCCCGCCCACGGCATACAGCGCGTGCGTGATCTGCCCGAGCGAGCAGCTCTTCACCGCCTCCATCAGCTCGCGAAAGCTGTTGTCCCCGCGAGCCAGGCTCTGCCGCAGGCTCGCGAGCGCCGCCGGCGCACGCCCCGCATGGCGTGCCTCGAAGCTGCGCACGGCCGCCACCTGTGCCTGCTTCTCCTCCTCCGTAGAGCGGGTCAGCGGCGCCTCCGCATGCTCCTCGCGCGCATCGTGCTCCGAAAGGAACGTGTTGACGCCGATCAGCGGCAGGCTGCCGTCGTGCTTGCGCCGCTCGTAGAGCAGCGACTCCTCCTGGATCTTGCCGCGCTGATACATGCTCTCCATCGCGCCCAAGACGCCGCCGCGGGCCGAGAGCGCCTCGAACTCGCGGTAGACCGCCTCCTCGACCAAATCGGTGAGCGTCTCGATCGCGAACGAGCCCTGCAGGGGATTCTGATTCTTGTTGAGCCCGAGCTCGCGTTGGATGATGAGCTGGATCGCGAGCGCGCGGCGCACGCTCTGCTCGGTGGGCGTCGTCAGCGCCTCGTCGTAGGCGTTGGTGTGCAGGCTGTTGCAGTTGTCGAGCAACGCATACAGCGCCTGCAGCGTGGTGCGGATGTCGTTGAAGGAGATCTCCCGCGCGTGCAGGCTGCGCCCGGAGGTCTGCACGTGGTACTTGAGCATCTGGCTGCGCGGCGCGGCCGCATACAGATCGCGCAGCGCACGGGCCCAGATGCGCCGCGCCACCCGTCCGATCACCGCGTACTCCGCATCCATGCCGTTCGAGAAGAAGAAGGACAGATTCGGCGCGAAGTCATCGATGTGCATGCCGCGGGCGAGGTAGTACTCGATGAGCGTGAAGCCGTTGGCGAGTGTGAAGGCGAGCTGCGTCACCGGATTGGCGCCCGCCTCGGCGATGTGATAGCCGGAGATCGACACCGAGTAGAAGTTGCGCACCCGCTCCTCGATGAAGTACTGCTGCACGTCGCCCATCATGCGCAGCGCGAACTCGGTGGAGAAGATGCAGGTGTTCTGCGCCTGATCCTCCTTGAGTATGTCGGCCTGCACCGTGCCGCGCACCGCCTGCAGCGCCTCGGCGCGGATGCGCTCGTAGACCTCGCGCTCGACCAGCTCATCGCCGCTCACGCCGAGCAGCGCAAGACCCGACGCATCGTGTCCGGCAGGCAGCTCCCCCTGATAATGCGGCGCCTCGGCGCCCTGCGCGGCAGCGGCGGCACGCAGCGCCTCGATGCGCCGCTGCGCCTCGCTCCACAGCCCCTGGCCGTGCAGGTACCGCTCGATGCGCTGATCGATCGCGGTGTTCAGGTACATGGCGAGGATGATCGGCGCCGGACCGTTGATCGTCATCGACACCGAGGTCGTGGGGCTGCTCAGATCGAAGCCCGAATAGAGCTTCTTCATGTCATCGAGCGTGGCGATCGAGACTCCCGAGTTACCCGTGCGCCCGTAGATGTCCGGGCGCGTATCCGGGTTCTCTCCATAGAGCGTGGTGGAATCGAACGCGGTGGAGAGCCGCGCAGCCGCCCGGCCGTGCGCGAGATAGTGGAAGCGGCGGTTGGTGCGCTCCGGGGCCCCCTCGCCGGCGAACATGCGCGTCGGCTCCTCCTCCTCGCGCCGGTAGGGATACACGCCGGCGGTGTAGGGGAAGGCCCCCGGCAGATTCTCCCCGAGCAGAAAGCGCAGCTGCTCGCCCCAGTCATCGAAGGGCGGCAGGGCGAGCTTGGGCACGCGCAGCCCGGAGAGCGTCTCGGTGTAGTTATCCCCGCCGACCGTGCGACCGCGCACTTCGTAGGCGTAGGTGGGTGCGGCAGCAGCCTGCGCGCGCTCGGGCCAGCCGTGCAGGGCGCGGATGCTCTCCGCGCTGAGGCCCTCGAGCCCGCTCTGATAGGCGCGCCGCAGTGCGTGCAGCGTGGCGTCCTGCGACTCATCGAGCGCCTCGGGCGCGTACGCCTCGAGCGGCCGGGGCAGGCGCGGATCGTGCACCGCCTGCAGCGCGGCGTACAGTCCTTGAGCGCGCCGCGCCGCCTCGATCTCCCGGGCGATGCGCATTCGCGTGTGGCGCCCGTGCGCGGCGATCTGCGCCAGGTACTGTGCACGCGCCGGCGGGATGAGCGCGGTGGGCGCCGGGGCCTCGGGGGCCACGGACGCCGGCAGCGCCCAGGACGGCCCGTGCGGTGCGCGCGCGGCGAGCGCGGCGCACAGCGCGCCGAACAGCCGCTCGGTCCCCGCATCGTTGAAGCGGCTGGCGACGGTGCTGAACACCGGCAGCTGCTGATCGGCGAGGCGCGCGTCTGCGGGATGATTGCGGCGCCACTGCTTGCGCACGTCGCGCAGGCCGTCCTCCGCACCGCGCTTCTCGGCTTTGTTGAGCACGATGAAGTCGGCGTAGTCAAGCATGTCGATCTTCTCGAGCTGGCTTGCGGCGCCGTATTCGCTCGTCATCACGTACACGGACAGATCGACCTGGTCGACGATCTCCGAATCGGCCTGGCCGATGCCGGCGGTCTCCACCAGGATCAGGTCGAAGCCCGCGGCGCGATACAGCGCGAGCACCTCCTCGAGCACCGTGGCGGTGGCAAGGTGCTCGCGCCGCGTGGCGAGGGAGCGCATGAACACGTCCCCGGAGGTGAGGCTGTTCATGCGGATGCGATCCCCGAGCAGCGCGCCGCCGCTGCGCCGGCGCGTGGGGTCCATCGCCGCGACGGCGATCTTGCGGCCCGGGAAGGCGGCGAGCCAGCGCGCGATGAGCTCATCGAGCAGGCTCGACTTGCCGGCACCGCCCGGACCGGTGATGCCGATGACGGGCGCCTCGCGCGAGCGCGACTCGAGCAGACGCCGCAGGCGCGCGAGCTCTGCGGCCGCTGCAGGCTCACCCTCGAGAACGGAGATCGAGCGCGCCAGCAGCGCGGGCTCGCGCGTCGACAGCGGACGAGCCTGGAAGGCTGGGCGCGAGGCCGCGCGCACGCGCGCGAGCACATCCTCGATCATGCCGTCCAAGCCCAGGCGCCGGCCGTCCTCCGGGGTGTAGATATGCTCGACGCCGTGGCGCTCGAGCGCCTCGACCTCCGCCGGTGCGATGGTTCCGCCGCCGCCCACGATCACGCGCACGTGGCCGCAGCCGCTCTCCCGCAGGCTATCCACCAGATAGGTGAAGAATTCGTTGTGACCGCCCTGATAGGAGCTGACTGCCACGGCATCGGCGTCCTCCTGCACGGCCGCACTCACGATCTCGGCGACGCTGCGGTTGTGCCCGAGGTGGATGACCTCGGCGCCGTGCGCCTGCAGCAGGCGACGAATGAGGTTGATGGCGGCATCGTGGCCATCGAAGAGGGAGGCAGCCGTGACGAAACGCAGCGGCCGCGGCGGCACGACGGCCGCCAGCGCCGAGCGCGCACCTCGAGTGGATGTAGCCATGAGACTTCAGGTTCCCCGCGCCGGTATCCGCCGCAACCTACTCCATGGTAAATTGCGTACTGACGAGTTTAACAGGGCGCACGAGGCGGTCAAATGCGGCGGTCGAGAACGGGAGTGGCGCGGGCCCGGGCGCCTGGCGGCGAGCCAGGGCAGGCACCCTCGCCGTGGGCGCCACGGCAGGAGCGGGCGCGCCAGCGCAACCTAAAGCGCGATGCGGTGATCCATGCCGCCGCGCGCGCCTTTCGCGAGCGTGGCTATCACAACACCACCCTCGATGACATCGCCACCTTCCTGAATGTCACCAAGCCCACGATTTATTACTATCTCACCGGCAAAGAGCAGATCATTTACGAGTGCTTCCGGGCGGGCACGGGGCGCATCGCCGCGGCGCTGGAGGAGCTCGAGCACTCGAGTGACAGCGGCGGCGCGCGCCTGGCGTCCCTCGTACGGCGCTACGCGGAGGTCATGGCCTCGGATTTCGGATGGTGCATGGTGCGAGTCGAGGATCACGATCTGAGTCCGGCGGTGGCGCGACGCATCAAGTCGCTCAAGGCGCAGATCGATCAGGGCATCCGCCGTCTGCTCACGGCCGGCATCCAGGACGGCTCGATTCGCGAATGCGATCCGAAGATGACGGCGTTTGCGCTCGCGGGCGCCCTCAACTGGATCGGACACTGGTATCGAGCGGACCAAGCGCTGGCACCCGAGCAGATTGCCGCGCGCTTCTGTGAATTGTTCGAGCAGGGCCTGCGGCCGCGTGCAACAGGGCCTGCCGAGGAGGAGTCGTGAGTTCAGCGGACGTGTTCATCGTCGCCGCCCGGCGCACGCCGATCGGCGCCTTCCAGGGCGTGCTCGCGCCGGCGAGCGCACCCCAGCTCGGAGCCGCGGCGGTGCGCGCGGCGCTCGAAGCGGCCGGGGTTCCCGCCGCCGCCATCGAGGAGGTGATCCTCGGCTGCGTGCTCTCGGCAGGGCTCGGGCAGGCGCCGGCGCGCCAGGCCGCGCTCGGGGCCGGCCTGCCTCAGGGCACTCCCGCCACCACCATCAACAAGATGTGCGGCTCGGGACTGAAGGCGGTGATGCTCGGTGCCGATCAGATCCGCGCCGGTGGCGCGCAGCTCGTGCTCGCGGGCGGGCTCGAGTCGATGAGCAACGCTCCGTATCTACTGAAGAAGGCGCGCACCGGCTATCGCATGGGACACGGCGAGCTCCTCGATCACATGCTGCTCGATGGCCTGCAGAGCCCCTTCGACAACCGCCTCATGGGTTGCTTCGCCGATGCGACCGCGACCCGCTACGCGTTCACGCGCGCTGCGCAGGATACCTTTGCCGCGGAGTCGGTGCGGCGGGCACGCCGCGCGCTCGCCGACGGGGACTTCGCCGCGGAGCTGACCGCCGTCAGCATCAGCACGCGCAAGGGCTCGCAGCAGGTGGTGCAGGATGAGACGCCCGCGACCTGCGACCTGGAGCGCATCCCGAGCCTCAAGCCCGCCTTCAGCCCCGATGGCACGGTCACCGCGGCGAGCTCCTCCTCGATCTCAGATGGTGCAGCGGCGCTGGTGCTCGCCGGCGAGGCCGCCGTGCGCGAGCGTCGCCTGCGCCCGCTCGCGCGGATACTGGCGTATGCGAGCCACGCGCACGAGCCCGAATGGTTCACCACGGCGCCGGTGGGCGCCACCCAGCGCGTCCTGAGCCAGCTCGGCTGGCGTGCGCAGGATGTGGATCTGTACGAGATCAACGAGGCCTTTGCCGTCGTCACCATGGCCGCCGTGCGCGAGCTCGAGATCGACCCTGCCCGCGTGAACGTCAACGGCGGTGCTTGCGCGCTCGGACATCCGATCGGGGCCACCGGCGCGCGTATCCTCACGACGCTCGTCCACGCGCTGCGCCGCCGCGGCGCGCGCCGCGGCATTGCCACGCTGTGCATCGGCGGTGGCGAGGCGGTCGCACTCGCCATCGAGGCGCTGTAGAGGCACGGATGGCGCGCATCGGATCCGCCGTCGACCCGACCGATACGCGCTATCGCGCCAATGCCGAGCGCATGAGCGCGCTGGTTGCGGAGCTGCGCTCACAGCTCGAGCGCGCGCGCGCGGGCGGTGGCGCCGATGCGCAGCAGCGCCATCGCTCCCGGGGCAAGCTGTTGCCTCGCGAGCGCATCGAGCGGCTGCTGGATCCGGGCTCGCCCTTCCTCGAGCTGTCCCCGCTCGCCGCCCACGGGCTCTACGAGGATGCCGCTCCCGCGGCAGGACTGGTGAGCGGCATCGGCCGTATCTGCGGTCGCGAGGCGCTGGTGATTGCGAACGATGCCACGGTCAAGGGAGGCACGTACTACCCGCTCACGGTAAAGAAGCATCTGCGCGCCCAGCAGGTCGCGCTCGAGCATGCGTTGCCGTGCATCTATCTGGTCGACTCCGGTGGGGCTTTTCTGCCGCTGCAGGACGAGGTATTCCCGGATCGCGAGCACTTCGGGCGCATCTTCTTCAATCAGGCGCAGATGTCGGCACGGGGCATCGCGCAGATCGCCGTGGTGATGGGCAGCTGTACGGCAGGGGGTGCCTATGTCCCCGCCATGTGCGATGAGAGCATCATCGTGCGCAACCAGGGGACCATCTTTCTCGGCGGCCCGCCGCTCGTCAAAGCCGCGACCGGCGAGGAAGTCGACGCCGAGACGCTCGGCGGCGGGGAGGTGCACGCGCGCCTGTCCGGCGTGGTCGATCACCTGGCGGAGAACGACGAGCACGCGCTGGCGCTCGCGCGCGCAGCCATCGCGAGCCTCGCGCAGCCGCGCGCCCCCTGGCTCGAATGCCAGCCCGAGCGCGCCCCGGCGCTTTCCCCCGAGCAGCTCTATGGGATCGTGCCGCAGGACACGCGACAGCCGGTCGACGTGCGCGAGATCATCGCGCGGCTGGTGGATGCCTCGGAGCTGCACGAGTTCAAGGCCGAGTACGGCACCACACTGGTGTGCGGCTTCGCGCACCTCGCCGGCTGCCCGGTCGCCATCGTCGCCAACAACGGCATCCTGTTCTCGGAATCGGCCCTCAAGGGCGCGCATTTCGTGCAGCTCGCGAGCCGCCGCCAGGTGCCGCTGCTGTTTCTGCAGAACATCACGGGCTTCATGGTCGGCAAGCGCTACGAGCAGGCGGGCATCGCCAAGGACGGCGCCAAGATGGTCACCGCGGTCGCCTGCGCCAGCGTGCCGAAGCTCACGCTCATCATCGGCGGCTCATTCGGCGCGGGCAACTACGCCATGTGCGGTCGGGCCTACGGCGCGCGCTTCCTGTGGATGTGGCCCAATGCGCGCATCTCGGTGATGGGCGGCGAGCAGGCAGCACAGGTGCTCGCCAGCGTGCGGCGGGACAGCGCGCGCGCCCGCGGCCAGAGCGTCGGCGGCGCGGATGAGCAGGCGTTCATGGACGAGATCCGCGCGCGCTACGAAACGCAGGGCCATCCCTATTACGCCACGGCGCGGCTGTGGGACGATGGCGTCATCGATCCGCTCGAGACACGGCGCGTGCTGGGGCTCGCGCTGCATCTTGCGATCCGCGGGCCGCGCCCGGCGCAGGAACAATACGGCATTTTCAGGATGTAAAGCGTATGAAGATCGCAGATGCGCTGGCGGTGGTGACCGGTGGGGCCTCGGGCCTCGGGCAGGCGGTGGCGCGGCATTTCATCGAGGCGGGCGGCCGGGTGGCCGTGCTCGACATTCACGACGAGGCCGGCCAACGCATCGCAGCGGACCTCGGCTCACGAGCCGTGTTCATCCGCTGCGATGTCACCTCGGAGGCCAACGTCGACGCCGCCATGCAGAGCGCTCGCGAGCGGCTCGGCGGGCTCAACGTGCTGGTCAACTGTGCCGGCGTCATCGGCGCCGGGCGGGTCCTCGGGCGCGAGGGCCCGATGCGTGGCGCCTCCTTCGCGCAGGTCATCAATATCAATCTGATCGGCACCTTCCTGTGCGACAAGGCGGCCGCCGCCATCATGCAGCACAACGAGCCCAATGCGGACGGTGAGCGCGGCCTGCTCATTCATACCTCCTCGGTCGCCGCCTTCGAGGGGCAGATCGGCCAGTCTGCCTACTCCGCAAGCAAAGCGGCCCTGGCCGGAATGACGCTGCCGATCGCCCGCGAGCTCGCACGCTTCGGCATCCGCTGCGTTTCCATCGCCCCGGGGGTGTTCCGCACCCCGATGGCCGATGCGCTGCCCCCGGAAGCTCAGCAATCGCTCGCCGCTCAGGTACCCTTCCCGCCGCGTCTCGGCAGGCCGCAGGAGTTCGCGCAACTGGTCGCCGCGGTGTTCGAGATCCCGATGCTCAACGGGGAGACGATCCGACTGGACGGCGCGATACGCATGCAGCCAAAGTAGACGCCGGCGCGCGCGGGAGGCAAAAGTCGCGCCTCTTGCCGCCGCAAACGCAGGCACGGTCCGCGCAAACGGCCGCAAGGCCCGATTGCGCCAATCAAATCACAAGGAAAATCGATGAACAGCCCCGATGCAGCGGCGATCGAGCGCGACGTCATGGAATACGACGTGCTCATCGTGGGCGGCGGTCCCGCCGGACTCGCTTGCGCCATCCGTCTGAAGCAGTTGCAGGCCCAGTGCAGCGTGTGCGTGCTCGAGAAAGCGGCGACGCTCGGCGGGCACTCGCTCTCCGGTGCCGTCATCGAGCCCGGCCCGCTCGATGCGCTCGCGCCGGAGTGGCGCCAGACCCCGCCGGCCATCTGCGTTGCCGCATCGCGCGATGAGTTCCGGCTGCTGACGCGTACGGGCGGTGTGAAGCTGCCGTTGCCTCCGCAGCTGCACAACCACGGCAACTTCATCGTCTCGCTCGGGCAGCTCGTCGCCTGGCTCGGCCAGAAGGCCGAAGGGCTCGGCGTCGATGTGTTTGCGGGCTTTGCAGGCGCGCAGATGCTCTTCGAGGGCGATGCCGTCGCCGGCGTGCAGGTCGGGGACATGGGCCTCGAGCGCGATGGCACACCCGGTCCGGGCTTCGCGCCTGGACCTCAGATCCGCGCGCGCACGACGGTGATCGCCGAGGGCGCGCGTGGCAGCCTCGCCAAGCAGCTGATCGGCAAGTTCGGGCTCGACGCGCGCGCCTGCCCGCAGACCTACAGCCTTGGGATGAAGGAGCTCTGGCAGCTGCCCGCCGGCCGCGTCACCCCGGGCCTCATCCAGCACAGCTTCGGCTGGCCGCTCGATGCGCGCACCTACGGAGGCAGCTTCATCTATCACCTGAGCGAGGATCGTGTATACGTCGGCTTCGTCGTCGGCCTCGATTACCAGGATCCGCGCTTGGTGCCCTTCGAAGCCTTCCAGCAATTCAAGCACCACCCGAGCGTGCGCCCGCTCCTCGAGGGCGGGGAGATCCTCTCGGCCGGCGCGCGCGCCATCGCCTCGGGCGGCTGGCAGACGATCCCGCGCCTGGAGATGCCGGGAGCCATGTTGATCGGCGACAGCGGCAGCGGGCTCAATCTGCCGAAGATCAAGGGCGTGCATCAGGCGATCCGCTCCGGCATGCTGGCCGCGGAGCACCTCGCCGAGAGCGGCTCGCCGACCGGCTTCGATGCGCGCTGGCGCGCCTCCCCCGGCGGGCGCGAGCTCTGGGCCGTGCGCAACTTCAAGCCCGCGTTCAAGCGCGGTCTGTGGGTGGGCCTCGCCAACGCCGCACTCGAGACGCTCACGCGAGGCCACACGCCATGGACGCTGCGCGGGCGCACCGCCGACTACGCGCGTCTCAAGATGCTCGATTACTCATCGCCCGAGCGCCATTGGGTCGAGCGCACGCTGCCGCCGCGGGATCGGCCAGCTGCCGTGTTCTTTGCCGCCACCTCGCACGAGGAGCGTCAGCCCGCGCACCTCAAGGTGCTCGATCAAAGCATCTGCGTGGATCGCTGCGCTCGCGAGTTCGGCAATCCCTGCCAGCGCTTCTGCCCGGCGCAGGTCTATGAGATGGTGGCCGACGGCCAGGGGGGGCAGCGCCTGCAGATCAACGCCGCGAACTGCGTGCACTGCAAGGCCTGCGACATCAAGGATCCCTACGAGATCATCAACTGGACCACACCCGAGGGCGGCTCGGGTCCTACCTATCAGGGGTTGTGAGGTGAGCGAGGTGCTGTGGCGCCCGTCTGCCGAGCGCATCGCGCAGGCACAGCTCACGAAGTTCATCACCTGTCTGAACGCACGACGCGGCACGGCACTGCAGGACTATGCTGGGCTCTACGCCTGGTCGCTCGAGCAGCCCGGGGAATTCTGGCGCGAGCTCGCACGCTTCGCGGACGTGCGCGCGGACTGGGGCAGCGGGCCCGCCATCGAGGATCCCGAGCGCATGCCGGGGGCGCGATTCTTTCCCCAGGCGCGCCTCAACTTTGCCGAGAATCTGCTGCGCTATCGGGACGAGCACCCCGCGCTCATCTTCCGCAACGAGCGCGGCCTGCGCCGCACGCTCTGCTACCGGGCGCTGCACGAGGAGGTGGCGCGTATCGCCGCGGGGCTCAAAGCCGCGGGCGTCGTGGCGGGCGATCGGGTCGCCGGCTTCGTGCCGAATGTGCCCGAAGCGCTGATCGCGATGCTCGCCTGTGCAAGCCTCGGCGCCGTGTGGTCCTCATGCTCGCCGGACTTCGGCGCACGCGGCGTGCTCGACCGCTTCGGCCAGATTGCCCCGAAGGTGCTCTTCAGCGCCGATGGCTACTTCTACGCGGGCAAGACGCTCGACTCGCTCGCGGTCATCGCGGAGGTGCTCAGCGCCCTGCCGAGCATCGAGCGCGTGGTGGTGATCGCGTACGTGAACGCCGCGGCACCACTGGAAAGACTCGGCCCCGCGGCCTCTCGCAGCACGCGCTGGGAGAGCTTCGGTACGCGCGGCGCGGCGCTCGAGCTCGCCCGCCGGCCCTTCGCCCAAGCGCTCTACATCCTCTACTCCTCCGGCACCACGGGGGTGCCCAAGTGCATCGTGCACGGGGCCGGCGGCACACTGTTGCAGCACCAGAAGGAGCACCTGCTGCACACCGACATCCGGCGCGACGACCGGCTCTTCTACTTCACCACCTGCGGCTGGATGATGTGGAACTGGCAGGCGAGCGCACTCGCCTGCGGCGCCACGCTCGTGCTCTACGACGGCAGCCCCTTTCATCCGGACCCCGGCGTGCTGTGGAGAATGGCGGCAGAGGAGCGCCTCAGTATCTTCGGCACCAGCGCCAGGTATCTCTCGGCGCTCGACAAGAGCGGCTATCGTCCCGCACGCGAGGTCGAGCTGGGGGGCCTGCGCACGCTGCTCTCGACCGGCTCCCCGCTGCTGCCGGACGGCTTCGAGTTCGTCTATCGGGAGATCAAGGCAGACCTGCACCTCGCGTCGATCTCCGGCGGCACCGACATCGTCTCGTGCTTTGCGCTCGGCTGCCCCACCCGCGCGGTGCGCGTGGGCGAGCTGCAGTGTCGCGGCCTCGGCATGGCCGTCGAGGTCTTCGATGAGGCGGGACGCCCGCTGCGCGGCGCGCGCGGGGAGCTCGTGTGCACGGCGCCGTTCCCCTCGATGCCGGTCGGCTTCTGGAACGACCCGGATGGCGGCAAGTACCGGGCCGCGTACTTCGAGCGCTTCCCCGGCGTGTGGCACCACGGCGATTACGCCGAGATCACCGCACACGATGGACTGGTGATCTACGGCCGCTCCGACGCCGTGCTCAACCCCGGCGGCGTGCGCATCGGCACCGCCGAGATCTACTCGGCCGTCGAGCGGCTCGAGGAGGTGCTCGAAGCTCTCGCCGTCGGCCAGGACTGGCAGGGCGATGTGCGCATCGTGCTGTTCGTCAGGCTGCGCCCACCGGCCGTGCTCGACGCGGCTCTGCAACAGCGCATCCGCGAGACGATTCGTGCGCAGACCACCCCGCGGCACGTGCCGGCGCGCATCATCGCCGTGCCCGACATACCGCGCACGCTCTCGGGCAAGCCGACCGAGCTCGCCGTGCGCAATGTCATTCACGGGCTGCCGGTGAAGAACCGCGACGCGCTCGCCAATCCCGACGCGCTCGAGCACTTCCGCGACCTGCCGGACCTCGCGAGTTGAGAGTCGGGTTCGCACGGGACGCGCCACCCTCGGGGGCGGTCGGCGAGCTGCGCGAGCTCTATGGCCGCGAGCTGCTCGCCCGCGGCTGGCAGCCCGATGAGGCCCAGGAGCGCGCGCTCGAGACGCTCGAGGCTCTGCGCCGCCGCCTCATCGCCAGCCACCCCTCGCGAGCCGGGGTCTTCGGCTGGCTCAAACGCCGCCGCGTGCCGCCCTGGCCCCTCGAGCGCGGCGTGTACTTGTGGGGCGAGGTGGGCCGCGGCAAGACCTTGCTCATGGATCTCTTCTTTCGCAGCCTGCCCTTTGCCGAGCGGCGCCGCGTGCACTTTCACCGCCTCATGCACGACGTGCACGCGGCGCTGCATCAGCTGCCCCGACACCGCTCACCGCTCGAGCTGGTCGCCGCGCGCATTGCACGGGAGGCGCGTGTGCTGTGCCTGGATGAGCTCGCGGTCAGCGACATCGGGGATGCCATGATCCTCGCAGGATTCTTCGCGGGGCTGTTTCGCGAGGGCGTGACCCTCGTCACCACATCGAATCTGCATCCCGAGCAGCTCTACCGCGACGGACTGCAACGCCAGCGCTTCCTGCCGGCGATCGCGCTCCTCGAGCAGCACCTGAGCGTGCAGGAGGTCGCGGGCCACACCGACTATCGACTGCGCGAGCTCACGCAGGCCGGAACGTATCTGGCGAGTGCTGCACCGGACACGCAGCAGCGCATGGAGCAGCTCTTCGCGGCGCTTGCCGGGCGTGCCGCCGGCATCGAGGGCAAGCCGCGCGGTGCGGGCGCGGGCGCCATCGAGATCCTGGGACGGCGCATTCCCGTGGTGCGACGCGCGCCGGGCGTCGTCTGGTTCGAGTTCACGGCGCTGTGTGCCGGTCCGCGCAGCCAGGAGGATTACATCGAGATCGCGCGCGAGTACGCCTGCGTGCTCCTCGGCAACGTGCCGGTGCTCGATACCGGCCGGGAGAACGAGGCGCGCCGCTTCGTCGCGCTCATCGACGAGCTCTACGATCATCACGTGAATCTGGTGCTGTCCGCCGCCGCCGCCGCGAGCGAGCTCTACCGTGGCGAGCGGCTGCGGGAGGAGTTTCGGCGCACCTCGAGTCGTCTCAACGAGATGCAGACGCAGCAGTATCTGGCGAGCGAGCATCGGCCGTGAACGGCCGCGTATAATCGCGCGCGCCATGCCCGCACGCCGCGACAGCTCCATCCCCGCCCGCCGCGTACGCCTGATCGAGCGCATCGTGGACGCAGCGCGTGCCCTGCGGCCGCGCGCCGTGCGTGGCATCGACGTCGCGCGGCTGCTGCGCGCCTACTACCACGGGCTCGCCGAGGAGGATCTCGCGGCTCGTGATCCGCGCTATCTCGCGGCGGTCGCGCTCGATCACCTCCGACACGCGCGCGTGCGAGCCCGCGGCAGGGCTCTGGTACGGGTCTTCTCCCCGAGCGCGCAGCAGCAAGGTTTCGACTCGCCACACAGCCTCGTCACCGTCGTCACCAGCGACATGCCGTTCCTCGTCGACTCCCTCGGTATCGTCTTCAGCCAGGCGGGCATCGGCGTGCACCTGATCGTGCATCCGGTGCTCGGCGTGCAGCGCGACCGCGCCGGCCGGCTGCGCGGCATCGCCGGCGACGGGACAGATCCCGGGCGCGCCGAATCCTGGCAGCTCTTCGAGATCGACCGGCAGCTCGAGCCGGCACGCCTCGAGCAGCTGCAGCGCCAGATCGAGGCGACGCTCGCGGACGTACAGGTCGCGGTGGCGGACTGGCCGGCGATGCGCGCCGAAGCCCGCGAAATCGTCCAGGCGCTGCGTGCACGCGGGGTGGCCGGGGCGCTCCCTGCGCAGCGGCGCGCGGTCGCCGACCTGCTCGCCTGGATGGCGGACGACCACTTCACGTTCCTCGGCTACCGGCACTCGCGGCTGCGCCGCGGACGGCGGCAGGATCTGCTGGTGCCCACACGCGGCTCCGGATTGGGCATTCTGCGCGCACCGCGCCGCGGGGTCCCGGCGCCACGGCCCATCGGGCTCTCCGGCACGCTGCGCCGCCGTGCGCGCGATGCCAATCTGCTCATCATCACCAAGGCCAACTCCGTCGCCACGGTGCACCGGGCGAGCTATCTCGACTACATCGGCATCAAGACTTTCGGCCCGCGCGGCGAGGTCGAGGGCGAGCATCGCTTTCTCGGCCTGTGGACCTCCTCGGTCTACCAGCGCAGCCCGCGCGAGATCCCGCTGCTCGCGCAGAAGGTCGAGCAGATCGTGGAGCATTTCGGCCTCGACGCCACGAGTCACGACGCCAAGGCCGTGATGCACGTGCTCAACACCTTTCCGCGCGATGAGCTCTTTCAGGCGAGCGTGCCCGAGCTCGTTCCCATGGTGCGCGGGATCGTCAATCTCTACGAGCGCGACCTGGTACGGCTGTTCGTGCGGCGCGATGCCTTCGAGCGCTTCTACTCCTGCCTGGTGTTCGTGCCGCGCGACCGCTACAGCACCGACGTGCGCGCACGCATAGAGTCGCTGCTGCAGCAGGCGCTGGGGAGCGCGCCGCAGGCATCCGTCGCGCCGCAGCTCGCCTCGGGAGCCGTTCCGGCCGGACTGCCGGGCGGTCCGCTCGAAACCCAGGTGCAGCTCTCGGAGTCGACGCTCGCGCGGCTGCACATCATCGTGCGCACGGACCCCCTGCAGCACCACCGGGTGGACGCGCCGCAGCTCGAGCGCGCCATCGCCGCCGCGGCCACCACCTGGGCCGATGGGCTGCGCGAGGCGCTCGCGCAGAAGATGGACGAGGCCGCGGCACTCGCCTGCGCGCGCCGTTATGCGAGTGCACTGCCCGCCGCCTACACCGAGGACGTGGAGCCGGCTGCCGCGCTCGATGACATCGAGGATCTCGAGGCGCTGCGCGCCGAGCCGGGGCACATCCGCGTCGGCTTGTATCGCCCCCCGCGTCAGCGCCTCGAGCGCGTGCACCTGAAGATCGTGAAGCTCGGGGATCCGGTGCCGATCTCGGACATCCTGCCGATGATGGAGAACTTCGGCCTGCGCGTGATCGCCGAGCGGCCCTACGAGCTCGCCTGGCCCGAGGGCGGCTCGGCCTGGATCCAGGATTTCGAGCTCGAGCATCGCGAGGGCGCGCGTCTCGACATCGAGCGCGTCGCGCCGCTGTGTCGCGAGGCCTTCCTCGCCGTCTGGCAAGGTGACATCGAAAATGACGGCTTCAACCGCCTGCTGCTCGCGGCGGGTCTGAGCGCCCGCGAGATCGTGGTGCTGCGTGCCTACTGCCGCTACCTGCTGCAGACCGGCATCCCCTTCAGCCAGGCCTACATGGAGCGGGTGCTGAGCGGCCATGCGGCCCTGGCGCGCAACCTGCTGCGGATGTTCCAGCTGCAGCTCGACCCGAATCTGCCCGCGGCGGCACGCGCGCGTGCGGAGCGTCTCGCCAGGGGGCTGTTGCGCAGCTTCGATGCGATCAAGGGAGTCGACGAGGATCGCATCCTGCGCTCGTACTTCAACGTGCTGCGCGCCACGCTGCGCACCAACTTCTATCAGACCGACGCCGCCGGCAACCCCAAGCCCTATCTCGCGCTCAAGCTCGATCCGCAGCGCATCCCGGATCTGCCCCTGCCCCGCCCCCGCTTCGAGGTATTCGTCTACAGTCCGCGCGTCGAGGCGGTGCATCTGCGGATGGCGCACGTCGCTCGCGGTGGTATCCGCTGGTCCGATCGGCGCGAGGACTTCCGCACCGAAGTGCTCGGCCTCATGAAGGCGCAGAACGTGAAGAACACCGTGATCGTGCCCATGGGTGCCAAGGGCGGCTTCGTGGTGAAGCGCCCCACATCCGGTGCGGAGCGCCAGCGCGAGGGCATCGCCTGCTATCAAACGTTCATGCGCGGCCTGCTCGATGTCACGGACAACATCCGCGACGGCCGGATTGTGCCGCCCGCGCAGCTGGTGCGCCGCGATGGCGACGACCCTTACCTGGTCGTGGCCGCGGACAAGGGCACCGCCTCCTTCTCCGACATTGCCAACGCCATCGCCGCCGATTACGGCTTCTGGCTCGGCGATGCCTTCGCCTCGGGCGGCTCCGCGGGCTACGACCACAAGGGCATGGGCATCACCGCCCGCGGCGCCTGGGAATGCGTCAAGCGGCACTTCCGCGAGCTCGGCACGGACATCCAGCGCCAGGATTTCACCGTCGCCGGCATCGGCGACATGTCCGGCGACGTGTTCGGCAACGGCATGCTGCTGTCGCGCCACATTCTGCTGAAGGCGGCGTTCAACCATCAGCACATCTTCCTCGACCCCGCGCCCGATGCACGCCGCTCGTTCACCGAGCGCGCGCGCCTGTTCGCGCTGCCGGGATCGACCTGGGATGACTACGACAAGCGGCTGATCTCCCGCGGCGGCGGCGTCCATGCGCGTGCAGCCAAGACCCTGACACTCTCGAGCGAGGCGCAGGCCATGCTCGGACTCGCGAGCGCCAGCGCGACTCCGCAGGAGATCATCCGTCAGATCCTGCGCATGCCCGTCGACCTGCTGTGGAATGGCGGCATCGGCACCTACGTGCGCGCCAGCACCGAGACGGACCTGCAGATCGGGGACCGGACCAACGACGCCGTGCGCGTGACGGGCGCGCAGCTCGGCGCCAAGGTCGTCGGCGAAGGCGGCAATCTCGGGCTCTCGCAGCGCGGACGCATCGAGTATGCGCTGCGCGGCGGCCGTTGCAACACGGACTTCATCGACAACTCCGCGGGTGTCAACACCTCCGACGTCGAGGTGAACATCAAGGTGGCGCTCAATCCGCTCGTGCACAGCGGCAAGCTGCGCACGCCGGTACGCAACCGCCTGCTCGCGCGCATGACCGACGAGGTGGCCGCGCTCGTCCTGCGCAACAACTATCTGCAGAGCCAGTCGCTCTCCACCCTCGAGCCGCACTCGGCTACGCACCTGGCGGAGTATCAGTTCGTGATCCGCGCGCTCGAGCGCAGCGGCGAGCTCGATCGCGCCATCGAGTTCCTGCCCGAGGACGAGGAGCTCCTCGAGCGGCGCAAGCGCGGCAGCGGCCTCACGCGCCCGGAGCTCGCCGTGGTGCTCTCCTACGGCAAGATCTGGCTGAGCCATCATCTGCTCGACTCCGACGTTCCCGAGGATCCCTACCTCTCGCACGAGCTCGAGCGCTACTTCCCGAGCGCGATGCGCCGGCGCTTCGCAGGCGCCATCGCCGCCCATCGGCTGCGCCGGGAGATCATCGTCACGGCCACCACCAACAGCCTCATCAACCGCATGGGCCCGGCATTCGTGCTGCGCGCCGAGGAGGAGACGGGTGCCGACCCGGCGCGCATCGCGCGCGCCTACACTGCGGCGCGCGAGATCTTCGAGATGCGCCGTCTGTGGGCCGACATCGAGGCGCTCGACAATCGCATCGAGGCGAAGCTGCAGTACTCGATGATGTACCAGACCACCCGCCTGCTGCGCCACGTCACTCACTGGCTGCTGCTGCAGCGGGGCCCAGCGCTGTCGATCGAAGGCGCGGTCGCGCGGCTGCGCGGCGGCGTGCGCGAGCTCGGCGAGCACATCGCAGGCAGCCTCGAGGGGCTGTGGCGCGAGCACTTCGAGGCGACGCGCCAGCGCCTGACGCAGCAGGCCGTGCCGCACATCCTCGCGAGCCGCATCGCCGCGCTCGATCCGCTCAACTCGGCGCTCGATATCGTCGAGCTGGCGGCGAGCCGCCGAGCACGCATCGCCGAAACCGCGCACGTGTATTTCCGTATCGGGGCGCGCATCGGGCTCGACTGGGTTCGCGATCAGGTGGAGGAGCTTCCCGTGGAGGGTACGTGGCAGGCTGCCGCGCGCTCGGAGCTGCGCTTCGGGGTGTACCGCGCGCACCGCCGGCTGGCCGAGCGCGTGCTGATGCGCGGCAGGGCCGCGGTCGGCATCGCACGCGTGAATGCGTGGATCGCGGGCGCCGGCAAGGAGCTCGGGCATTTCGAGCGCATGATCACCGAGATGCGCGCCGCGGGCGCGGCGGACTTCGCCACGCTGTCCGTCGGGCTCGAGTCATTGCGCAAGCTGGTCGATTGAGGTAGCGAGCATGACGGGAAAACTGATCCTGGTGCGCCACGGCCAGAGCATCTGGAACGTGGAGAATCTGTTCACGGGCTGGACCGACGTGGACCTCTCCGAGCAGGGCCGCATCGAGGCGGCGAGCGCCGGCGAGCAGCTGCTCGCGGCCGGCCTCACGGTCGATGTGGCCTACACCTCGGTGCTCAAGCGCGCGATCCGCACGCTCTGGATCATGCTCGATGCCATGGACCGGATGTGGATTCCGGTCGAGCGTTCGTGGCGCCTCAACGAGCGGCACTACGGCGCATTGCAGGGGCTCAACAAGGCGCAGACCGTCGAGCGCCACGGCGAGGCACAGGTGAAGATCTGGCGTCGCAGCTACGATGTGCCGCCCCCGCCTCTGTCCCTCGATGACGAGCGCCACCCGCACCACGATCCGCGCTATGCGGGGGTGGATCCGGCGTTGCTGCCCGCCACGGAATCGCTGAAAGATACGCTCGCGCGAGTGATGCCGTACTGGAGCGAGCGCATTGCCCCAGCGCTGGTGGCGGGACGCCAGGTGCTCGTCGTGGCCCACGGCAACAGCCTGCGCGCCCTGGTGAAGATGCTCGATGCCATGTCCGAGGCCGAGATCGTCGAGCTCAACATTCCTACCGGTGTGCCGCTGCTGTACGAGCTCGATGCGCAGCTGGCACCGCGCAGCCACCGCTACCTCGGCGACCCGGCCGCCATCGCGGCGGCCGCAGAAGCCGTGCGGCGCCAGACCGAGCGGCGCTGAGGGCTAGGACCTGCGCACGACGCCGGCCGCCCAGCCATCGTAGCGGCCGCCCTGGGCGCTCGCCAGCTGGCCGAAGCGGCGGCTGAGATCGCGCATGTCGGGCACCGAGATGCGCAGGGACTTGCTGGCATGCAGACTGAAGGGTTGCTCGGTGCTGTCGGGGACGGCACGGCTGTCCACGGAGAAACCGTCGAACTCGAGCTGCCGACGGATCGCCTCGCAGGCGCTCTCGCTGGGCAGCGCAAAGAAGAAGTCCACCATGTGAGGCTGGAACGGATCCGACCCCTGCGCACGCAGCTGCTCGATCTGCTTGGCGTCCCAGTCGCTGTCGGGCGCGCCCTTCATCTTACGAACGCTGGAGAAGATGCGCACCAGCACCACGGCTCCGGCGACGATGAAGACCAGCAAGAGCCAGCTCATGGGAGTCCTCCGGGCCGGCCCTACTCGTCCGGCGCTACGGTCACCTTCAACCCCGACAGCGCCTCGGTGAAGTCGATCTGGCAGGACAGCCGCGAGTTGCTCTGGTGGTGGTGCAGCTCCGTCAGCAGCTCACGCTCATCGGACATGGCGGGCGGCAGCTTCTCCTGCCACGCAGGATCGACGTAGACATGGCAGGTCGCGCACGAGCACATGCCCCCGCAGATGGCGGCGACGCCGTAATCGAGCTCGCGCAACACCTCCATGACCTTGAGACCCGTCTTGGCTTGTACCTCGTGCTCGGCCCCATCCCGATCCACCACTCGCAACAACGGCATGCTAGCTCCGTAACAACCCAAATCAGAATAGTCTGCCGGGCCGGCGCCGCGAGCGCCAGCGATGCCGAGGCTACGCCCGATGAGCTAGCCCAGCGGACCGAACACCTTGAGAACGAAGACGGCCCGCTCGGCGGCACCGAGCGTCGTGCGCATCTCCTGGCGCAGCGTGTCAAGCACCGCATCGTAGGGCCCGAACACCTGAGTGGACAGGCTGGTGGTGACGACCTTGAGACCGGGAGCGGCATGCAGCCGCTCCAGGAACGACTTGATCGGCGCGGTATATTGTGCCTGCGCCAGCGGGTACAGACTGATCTCGACGCCGATATCCACAGCATACACCTCCGGCAGCAAGGGACTACAATTGCGGGGCGCCGCAGCCCACGGAGACCTTCGTAAGCCGATGACGCGCAGGATCCAGATCTACCAGGTCGATGCCTTCACGCGGCAGCGCTTCACCGGCAACCCGGCCGGCGTGGTGCTCAACGCCGACGAGCTCGGCGACCTCGAGATGCTCGCGATCGCGCGCGAGCTCAACAATGCCGATACGGCTTTCATTCTGGCACCGGACGGCCCCGACCACGACGTGCGGGCGCGCTTCTTCACCCCGCGCACGGAGGTGGGCTTCGTGGGGCATGCCACCGTCGCCGCCCACTACGTGCTGTCGCAGCTGCGCGGGGACGGGCGCCGACGCCAACGCTCCAAGGGAGGACTGGTGGAGATCGAGGTGCGCGGCACCGGCGAGGATCGACGCATCGCCGTGCGCCAGAGCTGCCCACCGCTCGGCCGCGAGCTCAACGAGCGCGAGCGCCTCGCCGTGCTCGACGCGCTGGCGCTCGCCACCGACGATCTCGACACGCGTTGTCCGATGCGCATCGTCGGCTCGGGAAGCACACGGCTGATGCTCGGCGTGCGCGGGCCGGAGCAGCTGAAGCAGCTCAAACCGGATTTTGCGCGGCTGACGACGCTGTCGGCGCAGATCGGGGCGGCCGGCTACTTTGTGTTCACGCTCGCGCCCGCCGCACGCGATTGCCTGACCGAGTCGCGCATGTTCTGTCCGGCGCTCGGCATTTCGGAGGATCCGGTGAGCGGCAACGCACACGGGCTGCTCGGCGCCTACCTGGCGCATCACGAGCTGCTCGCGCGCAGCGGCCCGCGCGCCACGTTCTGCGGCGCGCAGGGTCACTATCTCAATCGTCCCGGACGTGTCGACGTGCAGCTCGAGTTCCTCGATGGCGCCCTCGATGCCGTGTGGATCATCGGCCAGGCCGTGACTATTTTCGAGACCGAGATTGCGCTGTGAGCGGGGCATCCGGCGCCGCGCCTCGGTGCCTACGCTCCTACGTGCCGGCGCGCATGCCACAGCAACCAGGCGGCCGGTAGCGCGAGGCACGCCGCCGTCAGAAACGGCGCATTCGGCCCGAGCCCCGCGTACAGCCAGCCGGAGGCGAAGGGCCCGATCACCCGCGCAAGGCTGGTGCTCGCCTGATAGGTGCCCATGACGGCACCCCGATCCCCGGCCTGCGATTGCTTGGAGGCGAGAGCGGACGCGCTCGGAGTAAAGGCCCCCAGACCGAGACCCGCCAGCGCCAGCCCTACGCCGATCAGCACCAGGTTGCGCCCGGCAACACCCACCAGCAGCAGCCCCAGCGCGTAGATGACGGCGCCGATGCCGCCGAGCACGCCCTCACCGAGCCGCGGGGCGAGTGCGCGCACACCGCCACCCTGCATGAGCACGCTGAGCAGCGCCACACCGAAGAGCGCCAGACCGACCGTGCGCGGCCCGGCCGCGAAGCGTGCCAGCGCCCAGATGACGAAGATCGACTCGAGAATGCCCTGCGCCGAGGTAAGCAGCAGGGCTGCGCCTGCGATCGCGCGCAGCGCCGGTCGGGCACGCAGCAGCTCGAGCGGTCGCGCCCCGCGCTCGGCGGCGCGTTGCGCCGCACGCGCTTCGGAATCGCGGCTTTCCGGCAGGCGCCATTTCACGAGCATGATGGCGAGCACGGCGAGTCCCATCGAGACGAGCGCCGGACGCACGAAATCGGCGCTCTCGGGCCGGTCACCGGCGAGCGCGCCCCCGAGCGGAATGCCGAGCATGAAACCGATACCGATGGCCGCGCCGACCAGGCCCATGGAGCGGGCGCGATCCTCGGGCGCGCTCACATCCGAGGCGTAGGCGAAGGCGGCGGCCAGATTGCCGGCCATCAGACCGGCAAGCACCCGCGCTGCGAGCAGCATCCACAGATTGTGCGCGAGCGCGAGGATCGCATAGGACACACAGGCGCCCGCGAGGCTCGAGATGAGGATGGGGCGGCGGCCGTGGCGATCGCTGAGTCGCCCCCAGAACGGAGCGGCGAGGAGCTGGCAGAGCGAGTAGCTGCCGAGAATGGCGGTCACGAGCTCGGGCGAGGCACCGAAGCGCGTCGCCATGTACGGCACCAGCGGAATGAGCACGCCAAAGCCGAGCACATCGATGCTGCTCACGGCAAAGAGCACGTGCAGCGAAGGGCGCTTCATGGTGTCAGCGAGGCCGGCACGACTGCCATCGGGCTGCGCCCGCGCACGGCCGCCGGGAGCGGCCGCAGGCGACGCACGGGCCCGAGGTAGCGAGCACGCCCCGCGACGAGCTCGAGCTCGTGCGTGCAGCCGCGCGGCCACTCTTCTCGATGATGGGTCGCGATCACGATACAGTTGTCGGCACCGATGAGACCCTCGAGCCGCCGGGCGAGCGCGGCGCGCGTCGGGGCGTCGACTCCCGCGAAGGGCTCATCGAGCAACCACAGCACGGGCCGTGCCAGCCAGGCACGCGCGAACAGCACGCGGCGCATCTGACCGTAGGAGAGCTCGCACAGCGGCCGGCGCGCGAGTGCGGTGAGCCCAAACAGGCGCAGCGCCTCGCGCATCAGGCGGCGATCTTCGGCCGTGGCGGGCTCGGCGAGACCGATGCTCGCCCTGCGGCCCGAGAGCACGCACTCGCACACGCTGAGCCCGGAGGGATGACGGCTCTGCAGATGCGGTGCGACGAGCCCCACACGGCGCTGAAACTGCTCGAGCGGCACTCCGGGGCCGATGCCCGCGCGCTCGATGCGCCCGCCGGCAGCGATCCCATGCTCTCCGTAGATGAGCCGCAGCAGTGTCGACTTGCCCGCGCCGTTCGGACCGTGCACCACCCAGCACTGTCCCGAATGCAACTCGAGATCGAAGCCGTCGAGCACTCTGCGTCCCTCGAGATACACCCTCGCCCGCCCGAGCCTCACAAGTCCCCTGCTCGCCTGCCGTGGCGATGCACGCCGGCGCGGCGCCGCACGGCGCGGCCGGGCGCGAGCGCCTGCGTCCGCCTGGGCGCCGAGCCAGCGCGCGAGCGGCGCCGCCGCGATGCGCCCCCGATAGGAGATGCGCCCGCGCTCGAGCACGAGCGCATGGGTGGCGCTCGCCGGCAGGTCCTGCAGGCGATGCGTGGCAAGCACCCAGGGCAGGCGGCGGTGCGCGGTGGCATTGAGCCAGTCGAGTGCACGGCGGTGATTGAGCGGATCGAGGCCACTCAGCAGCTCATCGAGCAGCAGCAGGTGCGGCGCGCCGGCGAGCGAGCGCGCGAGCAGCACCAGGCGCCGCTCGCCGTAGGAGAGCTCGAGCAGAGGGCGTTGCGCCAGATGGCCGATGGCAAGCCGCCGCAGCAGCACGCCGATGCGCCGACGCTCGCTCGCCGTGAGAGGCTCGAGCGGAATGTCCGTGCGATGCAGTCCCGTGCCCACGACGCGCTCGGCGGTGCTGTTCCATGCGTAGCGCTCGTATTTGTCGTGCCGCTCCGGACCGAGATAGGCGATCTCCTGTAGCACATCGCGCGGGGTTGCATGATGGGTGCCCCCGAACACATACACTCGCGAGGCGGTCGGCCGTGCGCCGCGTCGCCGGGCGTGCGCCGCGCGGGCCGCCGCGCGCCGGGGGGGCGGGGTCGGCCAGATGCTTCCGGCGATCAGCTTCAGCAGCTGGGTCTTGCCCGCGCCGTTGCCGCCGATGAGCGCCCAGCGCTGCCCCGGCGCGATCACCCAGTCGATGTCGCGCAGAATCGTGCGTCCGGCCCGCCGCAGGCATACGCCCCGAAGTCGCACCTCGATGTGACGCACGAGCAGCGGATCCTGCTAGTGAAGCGCTCGCCAGCGCTGGTCGCGATGCTCGGCACGCCCCTCGGCGGCGAGCTTGAGCAGGTGTGCCTCGAGCGATTGCCGCGCGAGCGGATACAGCGCCGGCCGCACATCGGCGTAGACGCGAGGCAGCAGCTCCTCGACCGTCGCCGGGCCGTGTGCGGTAAGTGCGTGCAGCACCTTGGATTCGCGCTCGTGACGGTGCGCCACCACGGCGTCGATGCGCGCCAGCGGCTCGCCGAGCAGCTGCCCATGTCCGGGCGCGATCGAGCGCAGCGGGTAGCTACGCAGTCGCTGCAGCGACTCGAGGTAGGCGGCCATGTCTCCGTCCGGCGGTGCGATCACGGGCGTCATCCCATCGAGCACGTGATCGCCCGAGAACAGCATGCCCGACTCGAGGAGCAGATAGCAGACGTGGTTGGAGGCGTGGCCGGGGGTGTCGATCGCGCGCAACGTCGCCCCGGCCAGTGCGAACTCCTGATCCCGCTGCGGCTCAACGTGCGGCCGGAAGCTGCGCTCCTGCGGACCCCGCGCGGGCACGGCACGCCCCACCAGTTGCGCGCCGGTGCGGGCGGCGAGCGTGCGCGCAGCGGCGGAGTGATCCGCGTGCGTGTGGGTCACGAAGATCTGGCTAAGCTGCGGCGCGGCCGCGAGCAGCGCCTCGACGTGCTCTGCTGCCGCTGGACCCGGATCGATGATCGCGCGGGGCGGGTCTCCGAGCAGATAGCTGTTGGTTCCAGGTCCGGTGAGCAGCGAGGGATTGGGGGCGAGCAGGCGCTGTACGCCGAGGGCGACGCGGACGAGCCGCCCGGGCTCCAGGTCAGTCATGGGTCGACACATTGGACTGATCGGCCGTGCATGGCAAGATCCTGTCCATGCCTCCTGCCACGCCCGAGAACGCCGCCATCCTCGATCTGATCGTGATCGGTGGCGGCGTCAACGGCTGCGGCATCGCACGCGATGCCGCCGGCCGGGGCTGGTCGGTACTGCTGGCCGAGCAGCACGATCTCGCGGCCCATACCTCCTCGGCGAGCACCAAGCTCGTGCACGGCGGGTTACGTTATCTCGAGCAGCTGCACTTCGGGCTGGTGCGCAAGGCGCTGCAGGAGCGCGAGGTGCTGCTCGCCAGCGCGCCGCACATCATGCGTCCGCTGCGCTTCGTGATGCCGCACGCGGCGCACCTGCGCCCCGCCTGGCTCATTCGCGCGGGGCTGTTCCTCTACGATCATCTCGCCTCCCGGCAGCATCTGCCGGCGAGCGCGGCCATCGACCTGCGGCGCCACGTTGCCGGAGCGGGCCTGCAGGAGCCGTATACGCGCGGCTTCATCTACTCCGACGGCTGGGTCGACGATGCACGCCTGGTGGTGCTGTGTGCACTCGATGCAGCCGAGCATGGGGCGCGCATCCTCACGCGCACGCGCTGCACGCGCATCGCGCGTGCCGCTCACGGCTGGGATGTCTGGCTCGCCGATGCGCGCGGCGAGCTGCAACGCATCGGCGCACGCGCGGTGGTGAATGCCACCGGTCCCTGGGTCGCGCAGTTTCTCACGCAGGCGCTGCCTGGCCGCGCGCGCCACGGCGTGCGTCTCGTGCAGGGCAGCCACATCGTGGTGCCGCGGCTCTTCGAGCATCGCTTCGCCTATCTGCTGCAGAACACCGACCGCCGCGTGGTGTTCGCGCTGCCGTACGAGCACCACTTCACGCTGATCGGCACCACGGACGTCGACTACACCGGCGATCCCGCCTCCGTCGCCATTTCCACGCCCGAGATCGAGTACCTGTGCGCGGCGGCCAATCGGTATCTGCGCCGACAGGTCAGCCCCGCCGAGGTGCGCTGGAGCTTCTCCGGCGTGCGACCCCTGATGGATGACGAGTCGCGTGACCCCTCGGCCGTGACGCGCGACTACCTGCTCGAGCTCGAGGAGCACGATCCGCCGCTGCTCTCGGTGTTCGGCGGCAAGATCACCACGCATCGCAAGCTCGCCGAGGAGGCGGTGGATCGCCTCGCCACTGCGCTGCGGCGACCGACGAGCGCGTGGACCGCGCGCGCCGTGCTGCCCGGCGGCGACCTGCCGCAAGGCAGCTTCGCGGCCTTCCTGCGGCGCATGCGCCGGCAGTTCCCCTGGCTGCCCGCCGATCTCCGCGAGCGTTATGCGCGCGCTTACGGCACGCGCATGCAGCGCTTGCTCGAAGGTGCGCACCGGCTCTCGGACCTCGGCGAGGCGGTGCTGCCGGGCCTGCACGAGCGCGAGATCGAGTATCTGCGGCACACCGAGTGGGCCGTCAGCGCGCAGGATCTGCTGTGGCGCCGGAGCAAGCTCGGCCTGCATCTGCCCGCCGATGCCGCGGCGCATCTCGATCGCTATCTGTCGCGGACGGGCGCGCGCCACGCGCAACCGCGCTGCGCTGAAACGAGCGGGTACGGCTCATGAGCCGCTTCGTGCTCGCGCTCGATCAGGGCACCACGAGCTCGCGGGCACTGCTCGTCGATCATGACGGTGCGATCGTCGCCCTCGCCCAGCGCGAGCTGCCGCAGCACTTTCCCGCACCCGGGTGGGTGGAGCACGAGCCCGCGGACATCTGGGGCACGCAACAGTCGACGATCGAGCAGGTGCTCGCGCAGGCCGGCGCTAGCGCACGGGATGTGGCCGCCATCGGCATCGCCAATCAGCGCGAGACGACGCTGCTGTGGGAGCGCGCCACCGGCAAGCCGGTGCATCGGGCCATCGTATGGCAGGACCGGCGCACGGCGCCGCTGTGCGCAGAGCTCGCCGCGCGCGGTTGCGAGCCGGAGATCACGCGCCGTACGGGGCTGCTGCTCGATCCCTACTTCTCCGCCACCAAGCTCGCATGGCTGCTCGAGCACGTGCCCGCGGCACGCGACCGCGCGGCCCGGGGCGAGCTCGCCTTCGGCACGGTCGACAGCTGGCTCGCCTGGCAGCTCACCGGTGGCAGCGCGCACGTCACCGATGCATCGAACGCAAGCCGCACGCTGCTCTTCAATCTGCAAACGGGCGACTGGGACGAGGAACTGCTCGGGCTCTTCGGCGTGCCGCGGGCCTGCCTGCCGCGCATCGTGCCGACGAGCCTCGCTCGAAACCCGCTGCCTGCGCGCATCGCCGGCGCCGAGCGGCCGCTCGCCGCGCTCGCGGGAGATCAGCAGGCGGCGCTCTTCGGGCAAGCCTGCTTCGAGCCGGGCATGGCCAAGAACACCTACGGCACCGGTTGCTTCCTGCTGCTGCACACCGGGGGCGCGCCGATCCGCTCGCGGCATCGACTGCTCTCCACGGTCGCCTGGCAAGATGCGCGACTGCAGTACGCGCTCGAGGGCAGTGTCTTCGTCGCGGGCGCCGTGGTGCAGTGGCTGCGCGATGGGCTGGGGCTCATCCGCCGGGCGGCCGACGTGGAGGCGCTCGCACAGAGCGTCCCCGATCATGGCGGTGTGTATCTGGTGCCGGCCTTCGCCGGACTGGGCAGCCCCCACTGGGATCCTCACGCGCGTGGGACGCTGCTCGGCCTCACCCGCGGGACGAATGCCGGGCACATCGCTCGGGCGGCACTGGAGTCGATCGCCTTTCAGAGCG
Organism: Steroidobacteraceae bacterium; assembly: GCA_035504015.1. Taxonomy (GTDB): domain Bacteria; phylum Pseudomonadota; class Gammaproteobacteria; order Steroidobacterales; family Steroidobacteraceae; genus JASHUC01. Next base: position 1,993 of record DATJSR010000086.1, on the reverse strand, counting down.
CAGAGCTGCTCTTGGCGATGCAGGCGGACGCCGGGCTGCGCCTGCGCGAGCTGCGCGTGGATGGCGGAGCGAGCGCCAACGATCTGCTGATGCAGTTTCAGGCGGATGTGCTCGGAGTGCCGGTGGTACGCCCTCGGATCACGGAGACGACGGCGCTCGGGGCCGCCTATCTCGCCGGTCTTGCCGTGGGCTTCTGGTCCTCCACCGAGGAGCTCGCAAGCCAATGGCAGGTGGGGCGGCGCTTCGAGCCGCGCATGGCGCGCGCGCAGGCCGACCTGCGCCTCGAGGAGTGGTCACGGGCCGTGCAGCGCGCTCGTGCCTGGGCTGCCCCGGACTGAGGCTCACCCGCGCTGCACCTGGCCACGCTCGCGGCGAATCAGGTACACGGCGAGCGCCAGCACCAGCATGGTCGCGAGCCCCAGCGCGTCGGCCCGCCCGGCGGTGGCGTAGATGAGCCCCGCATTGAGCACACAGGTGAGCGCCGGCACGAGCATCCCGCCCGGGATCACGAAGGGCCGCCCGACGCTGCGCACATCGCGCCGGCGCAGCACGCAGACGGCGATGGCGCACAGCATGTAGAGCACGAATGCCGTGAGATTGGCGAAGATCGCCAGGTGCTCGAAGGTCCCCGACAGAGCGAGTCCGACGACGATGACGGCGTAGAGCGTGATCGCGCGATGAGGCGTGCGATGGCGCGGATGCACCGCGCTCAGTGCGCGCGGTAAAAAGCCGTCGCGCGCCAGCGCAAAGAGCGCGCGCGGCACCGCGAGCAGATTGCCGCTGATGAAGCCGAGCATCGAGACGCTCGCGCCCGCGATCAGCACGGCGCGCCCGAGCGCGCCGGCAAACACGGCCGCGGCATCGGCGAGCGGTGTCGTATCGTTGGTGGCGAGGCGCAATCCGAGCAGGCCGAGTGCCACCCACTGGATCGCCAGGTACAGCAGCGTCGCGGCGCCGAGCGCAATGAACGCTGCGAGCGGCACGGTCCGCGACGGTGCGCGCACCTCGCCGCTCGGTGCCAGCGCCGATTCGATGCCCGAGAAGGCAAAGATGACGACCCCCGCCGTCCCGAGGACACGCGTGAGCTCGGGTGCACCGTGCCAGGCGAGATTCGCCGGCCGCACGAACCATACGCCGAGCAGCACGAAACCGGCCAGCGGCACGAGCTTGGCGAGCGTGATGAGCTCGACCACCCGGGCACTGTTGCGCACGCCGCGAACGTTGACGATCGCGAGCGCCGCCACCACTCCCACGATCAGCACCATCGGCACCGCCGGCGCGGGATGCGCCGCGAATGCGAGCACTGAGCGGGCGAAGAGGGCGATCACCGCCGCTCCCGCCGTAGCGCCGGTGAAGATGAGCAGCATGCCCGCCGCGAAACCCACCACCGGGCCCAGGGCCGTCTCCACATAGGCATAGGGTCCGCCAGTGGCGGCCACCCGACTGCCGGCTTCGGCAAAGCACAGCACCACCCCGGCCATCAGCAGCGCGCACACCAGATAGGCGAGCGGTGCGGCGGTGCCCAGCCGCGCGACGGCGAGTGCGGGCAGGGCGAAGATGCCGCTGCCGACGGTGTAATTGAAGATCACCGCCGCGAGCTGGCGCACCCCGAGCGCACGCACCAGCAGCGCATCCGGGTTGGTGCCTGGCGCCGCCGCTGCGCCGGCGAGCGTACGCGCATCGCTCGATGACTCGCCGACTGAGGGACCCCCGCTCATGGCGGCATTCTAGAGGGTGGCCGCGGATCGCAGCGCGTCCTCAGAAGGTCTTTGCGATGGTGAAGCGCGCCGAGAAGGGCTCGAGCGGGTGGAAGTGTAGGTCCGCCTCGCCATAGCTCGGCTCGCCAGGCAGGCGATCGACGTACCAGTACTCCATGGCGTTCGCCTTCTTGTCGAGGATGTTGTAGAGGCCGAGCCCGGCGCTCCAGCCCTCACCGAAGGCGTAGTGCAGATCAGCGTTCCATTCACCGTAGCCCGAGCCGTTGACCTGCCCC
>DATJSR010000085.1:0-6487 GCA_035504015.1 Steroidobacteraceae bacterium | reverse complement strand
CGCTTGGAATGACCACGCAAAAGCCCTTTGCGCGCTCGGCGTGCGCGGTCGCCAATTCCCTCGACATCGTGGGAGATAAGTGGTCGCTGCTCGTGGTGCGCGACCTGCTCCAGGGTAAGCGCACCTACGGGGAGCTCGCCGGCTCGCCCGAGCGCATACCCACCAACATTCTTGCCGAGCGCCTCAAGCGCCTCGAGGCAGCCGGCATCCTCATCGCCACGCCTTATCAACAGCACCCGACCCGCTACGCCTACTCGCTGACTGCCAAGGGCAGAGGCCTGGGCGATGTACTCATGGCCTTCGTGCGCTGGGGCAAGGAGCACATCCCGGGGACGGTGGTGATGCGCCAGGGCCCAGCAGGCGGCGGGGCTGCGCCAGCCGCGCGCCGCCCGCGCTAAAGCGCGAGCACGTGCTTCGCGCCGCGCACGGCGGCGCGCTCCTACGCCGTGAGTACCGATCCGGACACGCGTCCGTCCTTGACGGTGACGCCTTCGCTGCGCAGCCGTCGGGCCTGCTCCCGGTAGTGCCTCGAGGATCTTGGAAAGACGATACGCCCGCCCGCACCAACGACCCGATGCCACGGCAGATGCAGATGTGTCGGGCTCACGCGCAACGCGTAGCCGGCTTGGCGGGCGCGCCCGGGGAGACCGGCGGCGCGGGCCACGTCTCCGTAGGTGCGCACCTCCCCTCGGGGGATCATCGCCACGACATCCCAGATGGCCTGAAGTGCCGCATTGGGTTCCGCATCTTCGGTGCCCGTGCGCTGCGGGCGCCCGGTGCGCATCGGCAACAGCAGTTGCGTCTTACGGCGCGCCACTTCGGGGCCTCGTAGTAAGATGAGGCCGTCAGCCTACCACTCGGGGTCCTATGATGAAGCGCGTGATTGCGGTGTTGCTGCCGGGCCTCATCGTCGCCGGTGGCTTGGAGTTTGCGACGACGCCCTGCCGCGCCGCCGAGGTACCCCCGGCCGCCGCGGATGAGACCGTGATCGCGCACCGGCAGGCACTGCAGGATGACCCCGAATCCCCCGTGATCGGCGATCCCCATGGGGATGTCACCATCGTGGAATTCTTCGATTACGCCTGCTCGTACTGCAAGGCGCTCGAGCCGCGTCTGGAGAGTGCGCTGCGCGCGGACCCGCGCGTGCGGCTCATCCTCAAGGAGTTTCCGATCCTGACGCCCGAATCACTCATTGCCGCCCGCGCCTCGCTTGCCTCGCAGCGTCAGCACAAGTACCGCCAGTTTCACCAGGCCCTCATGGCCTACCGTGGCCCCTGGGAGGAGCAAGCCATCTTCTCCACCGCCAAGCGTGTCGGACTCGATATGCAGCGCCTGCGCCGCGACATGGCCTCACAGAGCATCGCCAACGAGCTGCTCGAGAATTTCAATCTGGCACGCGGCCTGCGTATCTTCCAGACGCCGGGGTTCGTGGTAGCAGACCACATCCTCACGGGCCCTTCCGCGCAGATCGACTTCCCGGCAGTGATCGCTCAGGCGCGCCGCTGACGGCCGGGCTCAAGCGGTGCGATCGCTCGGGTGCCAGTTGCCATGCAGGCCGGGGCGCAGCCGCAGCGGCAGGTGCACGGTCGCGATCGGCCCCGCGTCGATGTGCTGGGCATCGAACACCAGAAGGTCGCTCAGCATCTCGGCCAGGCGATTGCACAGCATCACGATGTAGCCCTCGCCCTCGGCTGCGCGCGCCGACTTCGGCACGAACGCCGGCTCCTGCAACGAGGAGGTCGGTCCACACCACCAGGTCTTGCTCGCCCGGGTGGCGAGGTCCACGTATCCCAGCGTGTTCATGAAGAGTCCGGCACGGCTGAAGTGCGCGGGCTGCCGATCGTCGGCGACCAGCAGGTAGGCGTGGCGGTGCGCGCTCATGGCATAGCGATCATCGATCCGCGGGAACTCGCCGACGAGATCGCTCAGGGTCTCGCTGCTCGCGAAGCCATCGCCCTTGGAGCTCATGTCGATCGTCCAGCGCGTCAAGTGCGAGCGCGCGGCGACCGGATCGAAGGCCGCGCCATGCACGTCCGGGAAGAACGGGAACATGTTGTTGCGCGCCACCGGAATGTCGAAGTAGATGCGCGGACCCTCGTTGAAGGCATTGAGCACGTGCGAGGCGAAGAGATTGCCGGTCTTGAACCAGCGCACATCGCGCGCGGTGCCGGTGCGCGGCAACACGCCGAAGTACACCGGTAGCGTGGTGTCGAAGCCGAAGTGGGGCAGGCGCTGGCGCAGCCGCTCCCAGCTGCTGACGATCGGCACCACGTGAAAGCAGGCGTAATCGCGCGTCACTCCGAAGTCGTGCATCATGCAGTAGTAGGGCAGCTCGAACCACACCTCGCGCTCGATCTTGCCCGAGGGGGTGATCTCGTAGTAGACGATGTCGCGCGTGAGCAGGCCCTTGGCGGCGTAGCCGAAGGCACACAGGTCGCCCGTGTGCGGGTCGATCTTCGGGTGCGCCGTAAAGGTCTCGCTCTTCATCCTGCCGCCGAAGTCGCAGTAGCCCTCCGTGGCGAGCGTGTCGGGGTCCATGGCAATGGGAGGACTGTCCTCCTTGAGGGCCCAGAGCCGTCCGCCGTGCACGAGCACGTTGGTATTGGCGGTGCCCCGGATCCTGCCTTTGACGGCGGGGTCATCCGTGAGCGGGTTGCGGTAAGCGCCAAAGAGCGCATGTCCCGCCGCATTCTCGAGCTTCCACTTGTCGCTTCTGATCCAGCGATGCTTGAGGTCCACGGATCCCCGCTGGAAGCGGAACATGGATACCATGCCATCGCCGTTGAACCAGATGTCATCGCCGAGCTTGGGTGAGAACTGCGGGTCCGGTTGCACGCGATAGAAGGCGCCATCGAGCTCGCTGGGAACGGTTCCTTCGACTTCGAGATCGTGCAGATCGACTTCGTAGCGCGCCGGTCGCATGAAGCCCTGAAAGTTCGCAGTCGCTGGAAAGCTGCTCATGGTTGCTGCCTCTCGGTCACCGCCTCGACGCCTCGGGCATGGAGTCACTGTATCTCACGGCGAGTCTTGGGGCTTGCAGCCCGCTGCCCAATCGTGGGAAGTACCTAAGGCGCAATCTGCTGCGGGCGACAGCGGCGTCGAAAGCCTTTACGCTCGCAGGCCATGCTTGATCTGCACCATCTGAGCCTGGCGGCGCCGCTCAGCCTGCTGATTTATCTCGTTACCGGTGTGGGCGCGGGACTGCATGCGCTCCTCACCAAGGAGGACCCCCGCAGCGCAGTCAGCTGGGTGGCCTTGTGCCTGCTCGTGCCGTACGGCGGTGCGCTGCTCTACTGGCTGCTCGGCATCAACCGGGTGCGGCGCCGGGGACGCGGAGCGCCCTTGCCCGCCACGGCGCCGCTTGCCGACGCCCCGCGCGTTGCCGCAGCGCTCGGCGCCCAGGTGCGCATCGGCGATGCGTTGACCTCGCGGGCCCTGGAAGGGGGCAATCTCATCGAGCCGCTGCACAACGGCGAGCTCGCCTTCCCGCGCATGCTCGCCGCCATCGCTGCGGCGCGCGAGTCGGTGTGGCTGGCGACCTATATCTTCCAGACCGACAAGGTGGGCGGGCAATTCATCGCCGCGCTTGCCGCCGCGGTCGCGCGCGGCGTGAGCGTACGGGTGCTCGTGGATGGCATCGGCGAGTGGTACGACTGGCCGCACGTGGTGCCGCGCCTGCGCCGCGCGGGTGTGCCGGCGGCGCGTTTCCTGCCACCACGACTCGTGCCTCCCAACTTCTCTCTCAACTGCCGCAACCACCGCAAGATCCTCATCACCGACGGGTGCACGGCCTTCATGGGCGGAATGAACCTCGGCGGCAGGGAGGTCGGTGGCTCGACCGGGCGGCGCATGACGGACATCCACTTTCAGCTGCGCGGTCCGGTGGTGACGCAGCTCGCCCGCACCTTCATCGAGGACTGGGACTTTGCGACCCACGAGCAGCTGGAGCCGCCGGCATCCGCAGGCGATGCGGGCGCGTCGATCTGCCGCGTCATCACGGGAGGACCGGACCAGGACGTGGACAAGCTGCTGTTGATCCTGCTCAGCGCCCTGGCGAGCGCCGAGCGGCACGTGCAGATCATGACGCCGTATTTCGTGCCGCCTCCCGAGCTCGTGGCGGCGCTCGAGGCGACCGCGCTGCGGGGCATTACGGTGTCGATCGTGCTGCCCAGGCGCAGCAATCTACGCTACATCGACTGGGCCACGTTGCACTGGATCCCCTCCCTGGTCGAGCGTGGCGTGCGCGTTCACCTGCAGAATCCACCCTTCTCGCACGCGAAGCTGCTGGTCGTCGATGGCCGCTACGCGCACATCGGGTCGGTCAATGTCGACACGCGCAGTCTGCGATTGAACTTCGAGATTGCGGTGGAGGTTTACGACGAGCGCTTCTGTGCCGAGCTCTGCGCTTTCATCCGCGAGCGCGAACACGCCAGCCCGGCGCTCACCGAGCGCGAGGCGCAGTCCGTACCGCTGCTGCCGCGGGTGCGAAATGCGCTGTGCTGGCTCGTCTCACCCTATCTCTGATCAGGCCGTCGGAAACTGCACGGCGGTCGTATTGCTGCCGCAAAGGATCACCCCGACGCGCTCGCCGCAGCGGGCTGGTAGCGCCGCGACAGCAGCGCCGCGAAGGCGGCCGCCCCGCCGGGCTCCGTGACGATGCGCAACGTGTCCCAGAGCGCCTGCTGAGCGGCCAGGATGTCGGCATCGGAGACCAGAATCACCTGCTCGACGAAGCGCTGCGCCAGAGGAAACATGAGCTCGCCCACGCGCCGCGGAGCGAGCGAGTCGGCGGCGATGCCACCGGCTTCCGCGTCGACGGGGTGCCCGGCCTCGCGCGCGCGTGTCAAGGTAGGCGCGGCGGCGGGCTCCACCCCGATGAGGCGCAACCGTCCGCAGTACCAGGCCGCGACGCCGCCGAGCAGTCCGCCACCACCCACGGCCACGAGCAGCGTCTGCAGCTGCGGGGCCTGGCTCTCGAGCTCCACGCCGAGGCTTCCCTGCCCGAGCAGGGTCTCGGGTTGATCGTAGGCGTGGATCTGAATCGCGCCGCTTGCGGCCGCCCACGCCTCGCTCGCCGCGAGCGCATCGGCGTAGCGCGCACCGCCGATCGTGAGAGCGGCGCCGCAGTCGCGGATGCGCCGGATCTTGGCCGGGGATGCGATCTCGGGCACGAAGATGCGCGCGGGCTTGCCGAGTCGCGCGCTGGCGTAGGCAACCGCCACCCCATGGTTGCCGCCGGAGGCGGCCACCACGCCGGCCGCGGGGATCTCGCGCAGGAGCAGATTGGCAAAGGCGCCGCGCGCCTTGAAGGAGCCGGCGTGCTGCAGGAACTCGAGCTTGAAGACGATCCGCAGGTCAGCGAGCCCGAGATCGCGGCCCTCGACCTCCAGAATCGGCGTGCGTCGCACGTGAGGCGCAATCAGCCGATGAGTGCGCTCGATGGCCTTGCGCTCGATGGCTTCGCGCTCGATCACGGCGGTTGGTAGCGATCTCAACCGCTCGGCAGTATCACCGCGTAAATCTCCGGCGCGCTGACCCCCAACTCACCGAGCCGTGATTTCCAGGCTTGCGCGGACAAGCCCGCCTGCAGCTTTCCCGTGGAGGTGTCGAGGACGAAATAGCCCGGCTCGGAGGATTCCGGGAGCGGCGTGTCATTGGCGTAGGAGCCGTCCGGGTGTGTCTCCGTCCCCGCAAGGCCGGTGACGATGACGCCATAGACGGCATAGCCGGCGAGGGGGGCGATGAGGCTCTTGCCGTGCCCATTCTCGAGCACGAGAGTCCCGGAGCGCACGCGCTCGATATGATATCCGTTCGGCAGAGCCACGAGCAGCGGAGCGTTCGCCCAGGCATGCGCGCCGAGCGACAGCGATACCACGCCGAGGCGAAGGAGCAGCACCAGAGCGGGCTTGACCCTCACGTGCCCGACGCCCCGCACTTGTCTGCTTCGCCAGATGCCATTCCGTCCTGCCATCCTAGAGCTCCTGTTTCAGCACGTTTCTGACCACCGCCATGCGCTCTATTCGAGCTCATGCGCGTACACGATGAAGCCACGATGCTCGGCAAGCTTGTCGTAGAGCTGGCGGCCCGTGTGGTTGCCCGCCTGCGTCTGCCAGTACACTCGGCTGCACCCTGCGGCGCGCGCAGCCGCGTAGACCGCCTCGATGAGCGCGCGCCCGATGCCCCGGCCGCGCCGTTGGACCCTCGCGACCATAGACGGCGTTGTAGCCATCCCAAAGGACTCGCCACTGCGCATAGTCGCCACGCAACAGGGGCCTGATGCGAGCACTGAGTATACCCTCGGGCCCCTGCGGCACCGCCTCAGGTCTCCCTGAGAGCGAGGGCAATGGGCATCCGGGAGGCACGAAGCGATGGCATCAGGCCACCGATCAGGGCGATGGCGAGCGACCAAAGGATGCTCACCGCAACCAGATGCGCCGTGACCGTCATGGGAAAGGACACCCCGCCGGCGATCACCACATCACCATTG
>DATJSR010000084.1:0-6113 GCA_035504015.1 Steroidobacteraceae bacterium | reverse complement strand
CGCATCTTCACGCGCATCGGCGCCGCCGACGATCTCGCCGGCGGGCGCTCCACTTTCATGGTCGAGATGACCGAGGCGGCGAGCATCCTGCACAACGCCTCGGCGCGCAGCCTCATCCTCATGGATGAGATCGGCCGCGGCACCAGCACCTTCGACGGGCTCTCGCTGGCCTGGGCCATGGCGCATCACATCGCGAGCCGGCTGCGCTCCTTCACGCTCTTTGCCACGCATTACTTCGAGCTCACCGCGCTCACGAGCGAGATCGAGGCGTGCGTGAACGTACACGTGGAGGCCGCCGAGCATGCGGAAGGGATCGTGTTCCTGCATGCCGTCAAGGAAGGTCCCGCCAATCGCAGCTACGGTCTGCAGGTGGCGCAGCTAGCGGGTGTGCCAGCGGAAGTCATCCGCCGCGCGCGCGACTATCTGCAGGCCCTGGAGTCCCAGCGCGACCGCCGCCTACCGAGCGCGCTGCAGGCAGCGCTGCCGCTGTTCGAGACGCCCGCGCCCGCCGCGGCCGAGATCATTCGCGCGCTTCAGGCGCTCGACCCGGACGAGCTCAGCCCCAAAGCGGCGCTCGAGGCACTCTATCGGCTGCGACAGCTGCTCGAGCGCGCAACGTGAGCCCCGCGCACGCGCCCGAAATGTCCCTCGCGCAGGAAGTTTCCGGTCGCCCGCGCCACGGTCGCTGACAGCAGCATGCCCATATGGCTCACGGGCAGCGTCAGATGCTCGCGCGCCCCAGGCAGGCGCGTCTCGCTGACGGCGATCGTGCCATCGTTATCCTCCGCAAAGCGCGCAAACAGTCGCCCGAAACCCATGGAACGGCTTCCAGCAATGATCCCGAGCGGCTCGGCGCTCGCCCAGCAACGCGGGCGCGCGACGAGCAACTCCTCGGCGACGCAGCGGCCCATGAGCGCGGCGAGCAGCCGTACGCGCCCGGCGCTGCGCGCCGCACGGCTCGCGAGCGCCGGTGTGCCCAAGAACACCACGCGGCCGGGCGCTCGCTCAGCGAGTTGCTCGGGCCGGCGCTCCAGGAAGCGGTGGATGACGAGCCCGCCCAGGCTGTGGCCGACCCAGTGAAGCGGCGCCGCCGGCAGCTCGTGCACGAAGCGCTCGAGCCGCTGGCCGATCTCGGCCATCGAGGCCGAGACGGTGGGATAGCGAAAGGTGCGCACGTCGAAGCCGAAATCTCGCGCCAGGCGGCGCTTCAGCAGCGCCGACTCGTGACCCGTGAGCCACAGCCCGTGCACGAAGACGACTGTCTCGGACACCGGCGGATGTTGGCGCTCGTGAGGGGCGTGCCGCGCTAGGACGCCGGGGGTGGCAGCCGCACCCGAATGTGCAGCTCGCGCAGCTGCGCCTCCGAGGCCTCGGTGGGCGCTTCGGTGAGCGGATCGGCGGCCGTCTGCGTCTTCGGGAAGGCGATCACATCGCGGATGCTGTCTGCGCCCGACATGAGCATGGCGAGACGATCGAGACCGAAAGCGATGCCCCCGTGCGGGGGCGCGCCGTACTTGAGCGCATCCAGCAGATGGCCGAACTTGGCGTTCGCCTCCTCGGCGCCGATGCCGAGCAGCTCGAACACGCTCGACTGCATCTCCTGTCGATGGATGCGCACCGAGCCGCCACCGATCTCGGAGCCGTTGAGTACCATGTCGTACGCCTTGGCGAGCGCTGCGCGCGGATTGGCGGCGAGCGCCGCCGGGTCATCCTCACGGGGTGCCGTGAAGGGGTGGTGCATGGCCTGCCAGCGCCGCGCATCCGCATCCCACTCGAACATCGGAAAGTCGACGACCCACAGCGGCTGCCAGCCCGCTTGCGCCAGCTTGCGGTCCTGTCCCAGCCGCAGCCGCAAGGCGCCGAGGGAATCGTTGACCACCTTGGCGCTTCCCGCGCCGAAGAAGATCAGGTCACCGCCCTGCGCGCCGGTGCGCGCAAGGATGCCGCTCACGGCGGCATCGCTCAGGAACTTGATGATCGGGGACTGCAGCCCCTCGCGCCCCTGCGTGGGATCGTTCACCTTCACGTAGGCGAGACCCTTGGCACCGTAGCGCGCGACGAAGGCGGTGTAGTCGTCGATCTCCTTGCGGCTGAGCGCGCCGCCGCCTGGCAGGCGCAGCGCAGCGACCCGCCCCTCGGGATCGGCCGCGGGGCCCGAGAACACCTTGAACTCGCTGTCGCGCACCAGATCGCCCACGTCGGCGAGCTCGAGCGCAATGCGCAGATCGGGCTTGTCGGAGGCGTAGCGACGCATCGCCTCCGCGAAGCTCAGGCGCGCAAAGGGCTTCGGTAGCTCGACACCGAGCACCTGCCGGAACAGGTGGCGCACCAGCTCCTCCATGAGCTGCATGATCTCCTCCTGTGCGAGGAAGGAGGTCTCGATGTCGAGCTGAGTGAACTCCGGCTGCCGGTCCGCGCGCAGATCCTCGTCGCGGAAGCAGCGCGCGATCTGATAATAGCGGTCGAAGCCCGAGACCATGAGCAGCTGCTTGTAGAGCTGTGGCGACTGAGGCAGCGCAAAGAATTTCCCCGGGTGCGTGCGGCTCGGCACCAGATAATCGCGCGCGCCTTCGGGCGTGGTCTTGCCGAGGATCGGCGTCTCGAGATCGATGAAGCCCTGGGAGTCGAGAAAGCTGCGCATCGCCTGCGTCACGCGGTGACGCAGGCGCAGCCGCTGCTGCATGGGCTCGCGGCGCAGATCGAGATAGCGGTACTTGAGTCGCACCTCCTCGCTCACCGCCGCCTCATCGAGCTGGAAGGGCAGCGGTTCCGAGCGATTCAGGACCGTGAGCTCCTCGGCGAGCAGCTCGATGGCCCCGGAGGCGAGGTGTGTGTTGACCGTTCCCGGGGGCCGGGCGCGTACCCGGCCGCGCACCTGGATCACGAACTCGTTGCGCAGCCGCTCGGCTTCGGCGAAGACGGCGGCACGGTCGGGGTCGAACACCACCTGCAGCACTCCCTCGCGATCGCGCAGGTCGACGAATATCACCCCGCCATGATCGCGACGGCGGTGCACCCAGCCCGCCACGGTGAGGGTCTGATCCGTGTGTGCCGCATCGAGCTGGCCGCAGTAATGGGTGCGCATAGGGCGCGGAATCTTACCAGAGGCACGGCAGGCGCCGTGGTCAGGGCGGACGCGAGGCTCCGTGCGAGGGGCCCTTGGGCCTATCGCGGCTTGGCGCGGCTGCCTGCGCTGCCCGCACCACTGATGGCGTCGGCCATCGCGTCGGAGGCAGCCACCGCCGGGCGCGGCAGCGCTGCCGTGGGCGCCTCCCAGGGCGGGGTCACGACGCCGCAGGTCACGATCATCTTCATCGCCGCATCGATGCTCATGTCGAGCTCGATGAGCGCGCTGCGCGGCACAAGGATGATGAAGCCGGCCGTCGGGTTCGGGGCCGGTGAGATGAAGACGCAGACGAGCGACTCACCGGTTTTGGCGCTCACCTCCGCCACCACCTCGGAGGTCACGAAGCCGATGCTCCAGATACCGGGCCGCGGATACTCGACGGCCACGACCTGGCGGAAGGAATGGCTCGAGGTGAGCACGCTCTCGGCGAAGCTCTTGACGCCACTGTAGACCGAACGCACCAGAGGTATGCGCTGCAGCAGCTCTTCCCAGTAGGCGACGAGCTGGCGCCCGATGAGGTTGGTGACCAGCAGCCCCGTGACGAGCACCATGAGAAATGCGAACACGGCACCGAGGCCCGGCAGGGAGAAGCCGAAGAGCCGATCCGGCCGGTAGGGCTCGGGCAACAGGATCCAGGTGCGATCCATCAGGTCGATGATGAACCCCACCACCCAGATGGTGGCGAGGATGGGCAGCCACACCAGCATGCCCGCGACGAGATAGCGCCGCAGACTCCAGGTGCGCCGCGGCGGGGCCCGTGAAGCGTCGCCCCCGGTCACCACCGTGTGCCGTTCACCTGCGCCCCCGGCGGGCCGGGCGCGATTTGGCCTTGGCTTTGGGCTTGCTCTTGCGGCTCACCGCGGCGGGACGTGACCTGGCCGATTTTGCGGGTGCGGACTTCGCGCCCGTCGAGCGCGCCGGCTTGTCCGCCTGGGGCGCCTTGGCAGCAGTGCCCTTGGCCTCTGCGGGCTTCGCCTCCGCGGCGGCAGCGGGCTTGGTATCCTCCGCCGCCGGCTTCTCCGCTTTTTCCGCCTTCTCGGCCTCGGCCAGGTTGCGCCTGCTCTCCTGCTCCGACTTGAAGTCGGTCTCGTACCAGCCACTGCCCTTCAAGCGGAAATTGGGCGCGGACACCAGTTTCTTCAGCGTGCGCTTGCCGCAGGAGGGGCACTTCGTGAGCGGAGGGTCGGAGATCTTCTGCATCACCTCGCTGTAGAACTTGCAGCTCGCACACTCGTATTCGTAGAAAGGCATGGGATGTCCGTGACCTTGTTAGGGTTGTCGGCAAATTATACTGCAACGCGCCGCTCAGGCTCGGCGTTCAAGCAGCACGTTGAGGGTGCGCGCAGTGTCGACTATCGCCCCCGCGGGGGCGGCGCACGAGGAACGAGCCGGCCGCTCCGGCGGGCCGGCCGGCCCTCAGGCGGCCTTCTCGACCGCCTTCTCGAAGGCCAGCTGACCCTCGCGCGCGCTCACACGGATCGTGTCGCCGGGGCCGAACTCGCCACGCAGTATCTTCTGCGCGAGCGCATTCTCGATCTGTTGCTGGATCACCCGTTTGAGCGGACGCGCGCCGTAGACCGGGTCGAAACCCGCCTCGCCGATCAGATCGCGCGCCCGATCATCGAGCAGCAGATCCATATTGCGCTCGTGCAGGCGCTTGCGCAGGTACTGCAGCTGGATGTCGACGATCCGGCGAATCTGCTCGTGGCCGAGCGGATGGAAGACGACGATATCGTCGATGCGGTTGATGAACTCCGGCCGGAAGCTCTGCTGCACGATCTCCATGACGGCGCTGCGCATGCGCACGTAGTTCTTCTCGCCCGCGTACTCCTGGATGACCTGCGAGCCGAGGTTCGAGGTCATGATGATGACCGTGTTGCGGAAATCGACGGTGCGCCCCTGCCCGTCGGTCAAGCGACCGTCATCGAGCACCTGCAGCAGCACGTTGAACACGTCCTGATGAGCCTTCTCGACCTCATCGAGCAGGATCACCGAATACGGGCGCCGGCGCACGGCCTCGGTGAGATAGCCGCCCTCCTCGTAGCCTACGTATCCCGGCGGTGCACCGATCAGGCGCGCCACCGAGTGCTTCTCCATGAACTCGGACATGTCGATGCGGATCAGCGCCTCTTCGGTGTCGAAGAGGAAGCCCGCGAGCGCCTTGCACAGCTCGGTCTTGCCCACGCCCGTGGGTCCCAGGAACAGGAACGAGCCGTTCGGCCGGCGCGGATCGGACAGTCCCGCGCGCGAGCGGCGGATCGCATCCGCGACGATGCGCACCGCCTCGTCCTGGCCCACCACGCGCTTCTCGAGCTCCTTCTCCATGCGCAGCAGCTTTTCCTTCTCCCCCTCGAGCATCTTCGACACCGGAATGCCAGTCCACTTGGAGACGACCTCCGCGATCTCCTCCTCGGTCACGCGGTTGCGCACGAGGCGGGTCTCCTGCTGCTCGGCGGCGAGCGCCTGCCCGAGGCGCTTCTCGAGCTCGGGCATCTTGCCGTACTGCAGCTCCGCCATGCGCCCGAGATTGCCGGCGCGCTGCGCCGCCTGCAGCTCGGTGCGCGTGCGCTCGAGCTCCTCGCGAATCTGCGCGGCGCTCTGCAGGGTCGCCTTCTCGGACTTCCACACCTCCTCGAGGTCGGCATACTCCTTCTCGAGATTGCGCAGCGTCTCCGACAGACTCTGCAGACGCTTGCGCGTCGCCTCGTCCTTGTCCTTCTTGAGCGCCTCCTGCTCGATCTTCAGCTGGATGATGCGCCGCTCGAGGCGGTCGAGCGCCTCGGGCTTGGAGTCGATCTCCATGCGGATGCGCGCCGCGGCCTCATCGATGAGATCGATCGCCTTATCGGGCAGCTGCCGATCGGTGATGTAGCGATGCGAGAGCGTCGCCGCGGCGACGATCGCAGGGTCGGTGATGTCCACGCCGTGGTGCACCTCGTAGCGCTCCTGCAGCCCACGCAGGATCGCGATGGTGTCCTCGACCGAG
>DATJSR010000083.1:0-6162 GCA_035504015.1 Steroidobacteraceae bacterium | reverse complement strand
GCACCGGCACCGGTGCATGTGACGGTGTATGTATAGGTTCCTGCCACCGTCTCGATGACAGCGTATCCGCCGCCCTGCGCGGGGGTTTGGGTGCCCAAGGGGCCGGCCCAGCCGTCGCCCGGGCCACCGCCGCTTGCAACGCAGGCTCCTCCGGCCGCGACCTGCAGCACCACCTGTTGACCGATGCGCAGCTGATTGGCATCGCCGGTAATCGAGCTGACGCTCGGAGCAACAACCGTGACGCTGTACTGTGTACTCGCCGTCCTGGTGCCCGCGCCGCAAGCGAGCGCATAGGTGACGTTACCGAGCACCGAGACTTGCACACTCTGCGATCCGCTGCTCGCCTTGGAACCCGCCCAGCCATCGCCGCTGATGCCGCCAGTGGCCGTGCAGGGCTCTGTATTCGCGGCCCACTGCAGCGTGATAACGCTGCCGGCGGCAACCGTGGAGGTGGGACCATTCATGTTCACGAGTGCCGGCACCAGCACCCAGGCGACGGTCACGGAGACCGAGCCCACCTGATCGCCAGCGGTGCAGAGGATCGAGTACGTCACCTGGCCGCCGGATTGCTCCGTGAGTCCGTAAGTGCCGCTGGCGCCGCGCGGCCCAGCCCACCCGTCCCCGCTCAGGCCGCCGGAGGCCGTGCACGATTGGGCGCCGGGGGCGCTCCAGGTGAGGTTCGCCGTCTGTCCCGTCTCAGGATTGCTCTGATCGACTGTGAATGTGACGGCAAGCGATTGCACGCCACCCACGACCAGCTGACCGGTTTTCGCCGCATCGAGCACGGACTGGATCGTGGTTGCGCCCGTCGTGCTCGTGGTGTCGGCCGTGGAGTCATAGACCGCCGACAAGGCGGTGTAGAGCGCAGTGACGGTCGATGCGCTCGGGGCGGCAGGTGTCGGCGCGGGACAGATCCCAGCCGAATTCGGGCCGTTGATGAGCTCGCCATACGTTGCACTGCCGACCGTGTTGTCGTTCGGATCGAAGAGCGCGCCGCCCGAGGAACCGGCGCCGCCGCTGCCCACGGCATTGACGACGCCCCAGAAGCTCGAGGAGTACCCGAGCTTCAGAACCGGCCCCGGAATGTTCAGCAGAACCGGCTGACCGAACCAGCCCACATACTGCTTGTCGTTGGCGAGGGCGTGATGGATCGAATAGCCACCCGAGAACGCGCCGCCGGTGGCATCCCAGCCAGCAAAATAGGCATCGCTCGCAGCAGGGGGTGCATCCAGCTCGATCAGCCACGCGTCCTGCTGCTCTACCAGAGTGGTGGCGCCGCCTTGCGTGATGGCATCGCCGTCGTAGATCGAACCGAGCGTAAGGCCACACGGGGTGACGGCGTCCCAGTAGATCGTGACGCTGGCCGCGGCGGCCGGATCTCCACCGCCCATACTTCCGTTCTCGCAGTGACGCGCCGTGAGCACATAAGGCTTGCCGTCGCCGCTCGTGTCGTTGAGCAGCGTGCCGGTGCACTCGATCGTGTTGCCTACGACGACGGCCACGGTGGCGTGCGCCGGCCCCTCATTGGCGCTGCTCGCTTCGCAGGAGTAGTTGACCGTGCAGCCGCTGGTCTGAGTGCTGTTGCCGACGAGGCTGTGATAATGCGCATTATCGGGAACGCCGGCACCCAGGCCACGGTAACCGGCCTGAAAACTCTGTATCTGCACCAGTGCCCGCGATCGCTCTGCCGTGTTGAGCGAGAGCGAGATCACGAGAGAGTCCCCGGGAACGGGGCGCGACCACAGACCACCGCGGGAGATATCGCGAGCCCGATAGCTCCTGCTCGTGCCCGTGTTACCGGTCACCGTCAGCACCGCATCCGCGGGCAGGCGCAGGCTCGATGCGTGAAAGGACATGGACACCGCTGTCGGGATGCGTATTGCATAGGTCCACGCGCTGCTCGATCCATTCTGTGTCCAGGAACCGTCGGCTGCGCTCGAGACCGGATGCGGTATATCGACGGCAAAGCGCGTGGGATACTTTGCAGAGGCGTCGATGAGCGGCGACAGATCGGTGTCGAGCACGTCCGGCGCGACGGCGGCGCTCGCCAAGCCACCGACAAACAGAAAGAGCGTCGCTAGACCGTATGATGCTGACCGAGACAGGCCAGTACCCTTCATTATTTTAGTCTCCCCGCCGCGCCTTGGCGCGCGGCGTCCACCCCCGTCGCGGTCAATTCTATGGGGCCGTCGAGCGGTGGTGCTTGGGTTTCGACATTGCGCGACAGTCGCTTCGCTAAGCTGAGATAGGATGGCCGGCGGGAGCAGGATCTATAACGAGCCTCACCAGGTGAACGGTCCTCTACGGCCATTCGCGCCAGGCGCGCGCCTTGACGGGGCTGTGCAGCGGCTGGCGGCTCAGCGCTCCCCGCGCGGGTACACCAGGGGAAACTCCGGAGCGTCGAAGGGAGCCCCGTCCTCGAGATTCAAGTGCGGAAATGGCGGTGAGCCTTTTGCGCCCCGGCGCACGAAGCGTGCGTCGGCACCGACCCAGCGGGACGAGAAGACCCGGCGCATGCTGCTCGAGGTGTTGGCGGGCGCGCCGTGCAGGGTACGGAAGTCGAAGCCGATCGCATCTCCGGGCTCGAGCTCCCAGCCGCGGATCACGAGGGACTGCCGCTGCGAGTCGATGTCGGGCACGTCCGCGAAGTCGTCGCTTGCATAGAGCGGACTGCCGTCGAAGCGCTTGGGCCGGTAGCCGGCGCTGTTCCAGGCGTGCGAGCCCGCGACACATTCCAGGCTGATGTCGCGCGGCACCCTGTCCAGGGGCGTCCAGAAGCTGACGGTTCGTGCACCTTGCACGCAGTAGTACGGTTGATCGTGGTGCCACGGGGTCACCGTACTGTTGCCCGGGTACTTGACCAGAATGTGATCGTGGAAGAATCGAGCCGTCGGCGAGCCGATGAGCCGCGCGGCCGTCTCCGCCGCGGGAGACTCGAAGACGAAGGCGTGAAACTGCGGCACGCGCTGCCAGTTGCAGTAGTCCTGAAAGAAGGGAGCCGAGGCGTCCTTCGGTCGATAGGTGCGCTCGAGCGGGCTCGGATGGGCGATGCAGTAGGCCACTCCCTGGCGTAGTGGCTCGACCCAGTCACGGAACAGGCCGGGCAGAAACACGACCCCTTCGTTCTGGAACGCCTCGACATCCGACTCGCTGATCGTCATGCCGATATCTTAATCTGCCTGCGGCCCCTCAGGTGCTGGCAGCTGCCGCCCCGCTGAGACCGAGCACACCGCCGACGTTCATGCTGTCGACCATCGCCGAGGGGATGAGGATCGTCGAGCCACGCTCCTTGGTGGTCTCGTAGATGATGTTCATGGCCCGCAGCTGCAGCGCCACCGGGTTCCTTCCGTAGGTATTGGCCGCCTCGAGGAATTTCTGTGCGATCTCCTGCTCGGCGGCGCCCAGGATGACGCGGGCCGCCTTCTCACGCTCGGCCTGCGCCTGGCGACTCATCGCATCCTGCAATTGTGCGGGAATCGCGACATCGCGGATTTCGACCGACACCGCTGAGACGCCCCACTCCGCGGTCTTGCGGCCGATCTCCTCCTTCAGCGCCAGGTCGGCCGCCTTGCGCTCGGAGAGCAGCGCGCTCAGCGGCGAGGAGCCGATCATCTCGCGCAGTGAGGTCTGCGCCACGCGCAGAATGGCGCGCTGGTAATCGGCTATCTCGAGCGCTGCACGCTCGGCGTCGTGAACCTGCCAGAACAAAATGGCGTCGATGTTGGTCGGCACGGTGTCGCGAGTGAGGGCCTGCTCGGCATTGAACTCGGTGGTCTGAATACGCTGGTCGACCCACGCGGCCACGGTATCGACGAACGGCACGATCATGAACAGGCCCGGTCCGCGGATGGCGTGTAGCCGGCCGAAGCGCAGCACCACGGCCTTCTCCCACTGCCTCGCCATGAGCAGGCCGAGCGGCAGCAGCACGGCGCTCAGCGCGAGCAGCGCCGCAATGGCGTATCCGTAGGCCCAGCGATGCGCGAGGCTGAGGAGCACGGCCGCGGCGGCCGCGAGCGCCAGCAGCGTCGCGATCACACTGGCGGGCGCGTTCTGGCCATAGGGATAGAAACGGGCATGCTCGTTCATCGCTTTCCCCGCTGTCGTTTCGTGAGCTGGAGCATCTGCTGCGCGACCTCGGCAGGATCGACACCAGCGGCCTGGGTCAGAGCGATCGCCTGGTGTGCCAGTGCCTCGACCTTCTCGGCCTGCCGTGCCGCATCGAGCGGTGGCGGTCGCTCTGCCACGTACGTGCCGCGCGCCCGCAGGATCACGATCGCGCCGGTCTGCTCGAGCTCGTCGTAGGCATGACGCACGGTGTTCAGATCGACCCTCAGGTCCACGGCCAGCTGGCGCATCGTCGGCAGTTGTTCCCCGGGCGCCAGCGTGCCACTGCCGATGGCGCGCAGGACTTGCTCGCGGATCTGCACATAGATCGGGACCCCGTTGTTCTCGAGCCGCAGATTCAGCACATCCGACCGTCTGTATGATAGTATGCATACAGTACTACTATCGGCCGCGCTGTCAAGCTGCAAGGACCCGCCAGGAGTAGCATGCGGGCGTGTGCTCACTCACACGGGAGCCAGCTCATGCGCGCGCTTGCCGGCTTTCTCGCCATCTGTGCCTTGGCGGCGTATGCGGCGTTCGCCGACCCGAGCGATGCCCAGCCGATCCAGCTGAAGGGCTATTACGAGCTCAATAAGGTCCCGATCTGGCGCGAGAGCGACGCAGCGCCCTGGTACGTGCTGCGCAAGGCGCCCTGGGCGGACGAGAGCCTCGTGCGCTATGGCGGCTACGTGCCGGTCCTGCACGATGGCAAGCAGTATTACTGCCTGACCGATGCCTTCCCGCTCTCCGGCACACACATCGCGCGCGAGCCAATCTTCATCTGCGGCGACCACACCATGGCTAAGTTCCTCTACGACACCAACTCCAAGCCCACCGTCAAGGTCTACGGGCAGCATTAGCGCGCCGCAGCGCCATCGCCGCAGACACAGCCACGCAACGGAAGCGCCGAGCGCCTGGAGCCAGCGGCATGCGAGCGTCACATGCAATCACGGGGTGGTTATCGAGGGCGTGCCTATGGCTCGTGCCGCTGCTGTCTGGTTCGGCGCGGGCACAGTTCGGTGATCCGAACAACTCCTTGCTGATGGCGGAGACGATCAAGGTCCAGGGACCGCTCTGCATGGACCGCAGCGAGCCTGCCGAGAAGCGCATCGCGAGCTGCACGACGCTCATCAAGCTCGGGCTGACGCAGAAAGCCGAGGTTGCGAAGCTGCATGTGGCGCGTGCGCAGGCCCTGCAGGACAGCGGGGATGAGCAGGCCGCGCTACAAGACCTCGATGCCGCGGTCAAAAGCGATCCCAAGGGCAAGGTGCCCTGGATCGGCCGGGGCGACTTCTACTTCAAGAAATCCGACTATGCGCACGCCCTCGAGAGCTACGATCATGCCCTGCAGATCGGTGGCAGAGATCCGCAGAGTGATCTGCTGATATACGAGAATCGCGGCAGCGCGCTCGAATCGCTGGGGCGTCATGAGGAGGCGGTCGCGGACTTCACGCGCGCCATCGCGCTCGATCCGCAGGACACGATCGCCTATTCCAACCGGGCGACGGTGCTTCTGCGCTCGAACCGGCTGGCGCTGGCGATCGCCGATCTCAGCGAGGTGCTTCGCCTCGAGCCGGCCGACGGTCGGGCGTTCTACGAGCGAGGAACTGCGTACGAGCGCAGCGGAGCACTCGAGAAGGCTCTGAACGACTACCGAGAGGCCGTGCGCCTGCGGCCGGGCTTTGCGCCCGCAGCGGCGGCGCTGGGCAGGCTTCTCGCGGCACGGAATCCCGGTGAGGCGCTCGAGAATCTGAGTGCTGCCATCCGTCTCGATCCGCGCTCTGCGGCGCTTCGCACTCGAGCGAACCTGTACCTGTCGCTGGGTCAGCCTGAGCGGGCGCTCGCCGACTTCGATCAGGTGATCGCCAACGACGGCGCGGATGGCATCGCATTCCTCGACCGGGGCGTGGCGAAGGCGAAGCTGGGGGATTTCACGGGCGCGGTCGCCGACTACACGCGCAGCCTCGCGCTCGCACCCTCGGTGACGGTCTATCTCGATCGCGGGGATGCCTACCTGCATCTGCAGCGCGAGGATGACGCGCGCGCCGATTTCGACGC
>DATJSR010000082.1:0-3332 GCA_035504015.1 Steroidobacteraceae bacterium | reverse complement strand
TGTATCCCCTCCGTCATGACCAGCATCGTGTAGTCCGCATCGTTTCGGCAGCGATACAGAAAGCCGCGCATCCGACCGGTGATGCTCGCGTAGGCGCGCAGCTGCTCATCGTTGCCAGCGTCACTGGCAGTCAATCGGTCTCCTTTCAAAGTCCCGCCGCGTCAGCTCGTGCAAAGAGTATAGGCAAGACGGGCGCCACGCTTGAGCAGATGCGCCAATCGAATGCAGCGCGCCTTTGGCGCGCACCATAACGAAGCGGGTGCGACGGGCCGCTTCCAATGTGTCCGCGACCGGGTGGCGGCGGCGTCGTGTTTGTGTCTTCAGTGCCGCAGCGCGTGCCTACGGCGCCGGCTCGATGCGTAGCAGCGCGCCATCCTCCTCGTCGGTAGCCACGTAGAGTAGCCCGTCGGCGCCCTGCCGCACGTCGCGCATGCGCTGATGCAGCTCGGTGAAGAGCGTCTCCCGGCGCAGCTCCCCGAGGCTCGAGTTGAGCACGACGCGCTCCAGGCCTCCGGTGCGCGGAATCTCGCCGCGCCGCGCACTGGTGACGAAAAGGTTGCCCTTCCAGGCCGCCAGGCGCTCGCCCGTGTAGAAGGTCAGATTCCCCGGCGCAATCGATGGCAGCCAGACGATCAGCGGATGCTCGATACCCTCGAGCAACGGCGACTCGGTCAGCACGGAGCCGTCGTAGTTGCGACCGAAGCTCGCCTTGGGCCAGCCGTAATTGCGACCCGGCAGGATGACGTTCACCTTGTCGCCGCCGTTCGGTCCCTCCTCGGTATCGAGGACGGCATCGTTCCAGGGATCAACGGTGAGGCCAAGCTGATCGCGATGCCCGAGACTGAAGATCTCCGGCCGCGCGTCCGCGCGACCCACGAAAGGATTGTCCGCCGGGACCGTGCCGTCCTCGCGCAGGCGCAGCACCTTTCCATACACACTGTCGAGACGCTGTGCCTGATCGCTGAAGGGAGCGCCGGTCGTGAGATAGAGCATGCCGTGGCCGTCGAAGGCGAGCCGCGATCCGCCGCTGTAGCCGGACTCCTTCGCGCTGAAAAGTTCCTCGACGTGCCTCAGCGCGCCGTCCGCGAGCGTCCCGCGCATCAAGCTGACGATGCCCAGTCGAGCCGCCGGAGGCTTCGCATCCGGCGCCGGCAGGGCGCCGGGCTTGTTGAACGTGAAGTAGACGAGGTGGTTCTGCGCAAACGACGGATGCAGCGCCACGTCCTGCAGCCCACCGCCGCGGTAGGCGGGCTCGACCGGCGGAACACCGGTGATCGGCTTGGGATCGAGAAAGGCCGGCGTACCGGCTGCGCCGCCGACGTTGTGCACCAGGCGCAGGGCGCTGCCACGCTCGCTCACGAGCGCATCGCCGTCTGGCAACAGCGCGAAACCGAAGGGGTGCCTGAGGCCACGCATGACCACCACGACCCGCACCTTGTGCTCCTCGGCCGTGTCGAAGACGTACGAGGGCGCGGTCAGTGACACCGGCGCGATCCCCACGCTCGACTGCTGCGCGCGCGCCCGCGGCAGCAGATTGATTGCTGCCACGCTTGCCACCACGAGGATCGGCAAGGCTCGGAGGGCGTGCATTCTTCTTCCCCTGCAGCGTCGCGACTGCGATCTTAGCGCGGGGCGCGGGCGATGCGACAATGGTTTATTCTTTGCTGCTCGGCATGACGAGGAACAAAGTGGGGGTTTCTCTTGCGCACCTTGCGGTCGTCGATGTTCGTTGCTGTCCTTTGTGGAATCGCCGGCGCCGTGGGCGCGCGGGCGAATCCCGCCCCGCGCTCCTCGAGCAGCATGGATCAGGATCTGATGGAGGTCACGATCCCGCAGCTGCACGCCTACTACGCGCAGCACCGCTACACAGTCAGGCAAGTGGTCGACTGGTACCTCGAGCGCATTCATCGCTACAACGGGGTATACCGCCCGCTCGAGCAGATCTTCGAGGCGGATGCTCGCACAGCCGCCGCGCGCGAGGATGCGCAAGCCGCGGGTGCCGGGCACGGCCCCCTCTGGGGCGTGCCCATCGTCATCAAGGCGAACACCAGCATCGAGGGCAAGGTCACGACCGACGGCTGGGAAGGCTTCGTGGTGCCAGGCCACGAGCTGCTGGCGCCGCGCGATGCCACGGTCGTCGCCAAGCTGCGCGCCGCGGGCGCAATCATTCTCGGGCACACCAACATGCCGGACTTCGCCAACTCCGATACCAATCGCAGCTCCTCCTTCGGGCGCACCGGCAATGCCTACGACGTGCGCTTCTCTCCGGGAGGGTCCTCGGGTGGCACCGTCACGGCCATCACCGCCAATCTGGCCCTGCTCGGCACCGGCACCGACACCGGCAACTCCATTCGCATGCCCTCGGCCACGAGCGCGGTGGTCGGTGTGTTCCCCACGCGGGGACTCGTGAGCATCGCCGGCATCGCACCGCTCGACTGGATGCTCGATAACACCGGACCGATTGCGCGGACCGTTGCCGATGCGGCGCTCGCGCTGGGGGTGATGGCGGGGGAGGACCCGCTCGATGCGGCAACCCAGGGCTCGGCCGCCAAGGCGCAACCCGGCCCCTACACGCAATACCTGAAAGCGAGCGCCCTGCGCGGCAAGCGCCTGGGCGTTCCCGCGTTCATTCTGCTGGGCACCGGCATTCCTTTTCAGGGGACGCCCGCGGAAGTGTCGGATGTGGCTGCCGCCAAGCATGCGGCGGACGCGGCTATCGCGCTGGACCCGCGCACGCGGGCCGCTTTTCTCAAGTCTCTCGACGAGCTGCGTGCGCAGGGGGTCACCATCGTCATGGACGACTCGGTGTTGCCCGCGAGCTTTGCGCAGACGGCGGCACGGATCAGCACCTACGGCTACGTGCGCGAGGGCACGGACAATTTCCTGCGCCACTTCGGTCCTGCGCAGTACCACTCCGCCGCAGACTACGAGCGCATCATGGGGACGCCGGTCGGTGCGCCCATCGCGGGCACCGACCCGGAGTACGCGGAAATCGGCGACTACAAGATCACGCAACGGCTGATCGAGAGCGATCCCGACGCCGAGCGCGACTACTACGGGCCGCGCCGTCACGCGCTCGAGATCTATCTGCAGACCCTGGACCGATTGCACCTCGACGGCTACGTGTACCCTGCCATTCAAATGCCGCCGGTGGACGAGACCATGCCTCAGGACGACAAGGTGAGCGAGGGCCCGCACTCCGCCACCAACTGGGTCAACATGCTGGGGGTTCCCGCCGTGGTGGTCGTGGGCGGCTTCTACGACAGCGGGCTGCCTTTCGGTCTCGAGTTCTCCGCGCGCCCCTTTCAGGATGGCACGCTGCTCGGGTTTGC
>DATJSR010000081.1:0-3033 GCA_035504015.1 Steroidobacteraceae bacterium | reverse complement strand
TCCCGCTGTACACGCGCTTTCGCACGACCTATCCGGAGATCGTGGGCGATGCCTCGCTCATGCCGATGCTGCGCTCGCATCACGTGACGATCGACGTGCGCAGTCCCTCGGCGCCCTGGTTCGAGATCGTGCTGACCGATGGACTGCCGCTTCTCCTCATGGGCGCTGTGCTCGTATGGATGGGTCGCCAGGCCGCACGCAACCAGAAGGGCCTATTCGGCTTCGGTCGCACCACCGCGCGACGCTACACCGAGGATCATCCGAAGGTGACCTTTGACGATGTCGCCGGGGCGGATGAGGCCAAGCAGGATCTCGCCGAAGTGGTGGATTTTCTCAGTCATCCGACCAAGTACCTCGATATCGGTGCGCGCATCCCCCGGGGTGTGCTGCTCGTCGGGCCGCCCGGAACGGGCAAGACGCTGCTTGCACGTGCGGTCGCGGGCGAGGCGGGGGTACCGTACTTTCACATCAGCGGCTCGGAGTTCGTCGAGATGTTCGTCGGCGTGGGCGCCAGCCGGGTACGCGATCTATTCAATCAGGCAAAGACGGCGCAGCCCGCGATCGTCTTCGTCGACGAGCTCGATGCCGTCGGACGCCGCCGCGGCGCGGGCCTGGGCGCAGTCAACGATGAGCGCGAACAGACCCTCAACCAGCTGCTCGTCGAGATGGACGGCTTCGACGACCGTCAGCAGATCGTGCTGCTCGCGGCGACCAACCGTCCGGACGTGCTCGATCCGGCGCTGCTGCGACCTGGGCGCTTCGACCGCCAAGTCGTGGTGCCGCTGCCCGACTGGCGCGGCCGCGCGGGCATTCTGCGCATTCACACCCGCCATCTGAAGCTCGCGACCGGTGTGGACTTGGAGCGGCTCGCGCGCACGACCACCGGGCTCTCCGGCGCCGATCTGGCGAACCTGTGCAACGAGGCGGCCCTCAACGCCGCGCGTCACGATCGCACGGAGGTGACGATGCAGGACTTCGAGAATGCGTGGGACAAGATCGTGCTGGGCGCCGAGCGCACCATGGTGATGACGCCGCACGATCGGGAGGTCGTCGCCTATCACGAGGGCGGACATGCGGTGGTCGCCTGGCTCACCGCGGCCGCCGATCCGGTGCGCAAAGTCACGATCGTGCCGCACGGTCGCGCGCTCGGGGTCACCGAGCAGCTGCCCACGGAGGATCGCTACAACATGAGTCGCGGGGACCTGCTCGCGCGGCTGGACGTGATGCTCGGTGGCCGCACCTCGGAGCAGCTGGTGATGGGCGAGATCACGACCGGTGCCGAGAACGATCTCATCCAGGCGACGAAGCTCGCGCGGCGCATGATTACGCGCTGGGGCATGGGAAGCCTCGGACCGGTCGCATTCGATACCGATGAGGAGCAGCCCTTTCTCGGCTACTCGCTATCGCAGGGCCGCGATTACAGTGAGGCCACTGCCGCGCGCGTGGATCGCGAGGTCGAGCAGCTGCTGCTCGAGCGCCAGAAAGTGGTGCTGCAGCTGCTCTCGAAGGCACGCACCGCTCTCGATGCGCTCGCGGCACGGCTACTGAAGGACGAGACGGTCGGCGACGTCGAGCTTGCGGAGATTCTCGGGACACGGCCGCCCCTGCCGGAGGCTTCCAAGACTCCGCCGGCAGAGGCACGGCCGCGCGCGCTCGGCGCCTGACGCATCTCAAAGGCGAGCGGCCCAGAGCGCCGGCAGCCCACGTTGCGGCCTTGGGCGATCGGTCAGCCGCCCTCGACGAGCAGCTCCACGGCGATATTGCCGCGCGTGGCGTGGGAGTAAGGGCAGATCTGCTCGTGGGCCTCGCGGGCGAGCGTTGCAAGCTCGGCCTGCGGCAGGCTCGGATCCTTCACGAGCAGACGCACGGCCAGGCCGAAGCCGCCTCCGTCGCGCGGTCCGATGCTGACGCTGCAGGTGACGGCGGCGCCCTTGGCATTCTTCTTCTTTTGCGTCGCGACGTAATCCAGAGCGCCGCCGAAGCAGGCAGCGTAGCCGCACGCGAACAGATGCTCCGGCGTCGTGGTGTTCGGCTTTCCCGGCCCCCCCATCGCCTTGGGCACGCTCAGTTCGGCCGCAACCGAATGATCCTGTGCCTCGGTGTGGCCATTGCGGCCGCCGGTGGCCGTTGCGGTGGCGGTGAAAAGGGGCTTGATGTTGCTGATGCTCATGCGCTGCTCCTTGGGTCGCGCGGGCAGGGTGTCGTCCGCAGCGAGGGCCGATATTAAGCGAAGCGCGCCCGCGGGGTCTTGCGCGAACCCGCGCCGTGAGCGGCGCCATTGCAGGAGCGCGAGACGCCGCGGTTGTCCTGATAAGCTCACCCGCCTTCATCGCCTGCCATGGGAGACCTCTCGTGAGATGGACGAGCTCGTTGCTGATGCTCGCGGCTGCGGCCGCGGGTGCGCCCGTCTTCGCCGCCGATGCGAACGCCAATGCCGGCAAGATGCTGTTCCGTCAGCAGTGCGCCCTGTGCCACAGCGCCCAACCCGACGATGGCGGCGGCGCGCAGGGTCCGAACCTGCAGGGCCTCCTGGGGCGCGCGGCGGCGAGCAATCGCTCCTTCAGCTACACACAGGCGCTGCGCAACTCGCACCTGACGTGGAACGCCGCGACGCTCGATCACTTCCTCGCGGCTCCCACGAGCGTCGTTCCGGGCTCTGCCATGGTGATCGCGGTGCCGAGCGCGGCGGACCGACAGAATCTCATCGCCTACTTTCAGGCGGTGGCGGACGGCACCTTCAAGGAGGCACCGCGCCCGGCCTTCCCGATGCCGCCGCGGCAGGCGTCGAGCCACCCGGCCGGTAGCGGCGAAGGAGACTGGCGCAAGGACTATCCCGGTCGCGTCCATCGCATCGATGTGGCACAGCTGCCGGCACCCTACGCCAGCAGCTCGGCCACCAACTTTCCGCACCTCGTGCCTCGTCCCGCCGATGCGCAGCTGCACGTGCCCGAGGGCTTCAAGGTCGAGGTGTTCACGAGCGACGTGCAGGCGCCCAGAGCGATGCGCCTTGCGCCGAACGGCGACATCTTTCTG
>DATJSR010000080.1:0-17298 GCA_035504015.1 Steroidobacteraceae bacterium | reverse complement strand
CACCGAGCACGGGTGCCGTCGCCGAGGCGCGCTCGAACCGCTGGCTCGAGATCCGCGGCGTGCGCGAGCACAACCTCAAGAACATCGACGTGCGCATCCCGCTCAAGCGTCTGGTGTGCGTCACGGGCGTGTCGGGCTCGGGCAAGTCGACGCTCATCGAGGACGTGCTCTACCCGGCGCTGCTCAAGCACCTCGGGCGTCCGACGGAGGCGCCCGGTGAGTTCGCTGCGCTGCGCGGGGCCGAGCTCATCGATGACGTGGTGCTCGTCGATCAGACACCCATCGGCCGCACCACGCGCTCCAATCCGGCGAGCTACGTTGGCGCGTTCGATGTCGTGCGCGAGCTCTTCGCGGCCGAGCCCGCCGCCATGGAGCGGCGCTACACCGCCGGCACCTTCAGCTTCAACTCCGGCAACGGCCGCTGCCCCACCTGCAGCGGCAACGGTTTCGAGCATGTCGAGATGCAGTTTCTCTCCGACGTGTACCTGCGCTGCCCCGACTGCAACGGCCGGCGTTATCGCGACGAGGTGCTCGAGATCAAGCGCGAGGGTGTGGGTGGCCGCCGGGCCAGCATCGCCGACGTGCTCGACTTCACCGTCACCGAAGCGCTTGCCTTCTTCGGCGAATCGCGCGAGCTCGCTGCACGCCTGCGCCCACTCGCCGACGTGGGGCTCGAGTATCTGCGCCTCGGCCAGCCCGTGCCCACGCTCTCGGGCGGGGAAGCGCAGCGCCTGAAGCTCGCCGGGCACCTGGCCGCCGCCGCCACGAGCGGCGCGCAGACCACGCACCACGGCAAGCTGTTCCTCTTCGATGAGCCGACGACCGGGTTGCACTTCGACGATGTGGCGAAGCTGCTGCGTGCCTTCGGCAAGCTGCTCGCCGCAGGGCATTCGCTGCTCGTCATCGAGCACAACCTCGATGTGATTCGCGCCGCCGACTGGCTCATCGATCTCGGGCCCGAGGGCGGGGATCGCGGGGGTGAGATCGTCGTGTGCGGCCCGCCGGCGCAGGTGCGCGAGCACGGCGCGTCCCACACCGGGCAGGCGCTGACCGCCTACGAGCGCGCGCTCGAGGGCGCAGGCGTCGGGGAGCTCGAGATCGCCTCGCCGGCGATCGCCGAGCCGCGCGCCGGCTATGCGCGCGAGGCGCGCGCCGAGGCGATCGTGATTCACAACGCTCGCGAGCACAACCTCAAGAGCATCGACGTGCAGATCCCGCGCGATCGCTTCACGGTGATCACTGGCGTCTCGGGCTCCGGCAAGAGCACCCTCGCCTTCGACATCCTCTTCAACGAGGGTCAGCGCCGCTACCTCGAATCCCTCAACGCCTATGCGCGCCAGTTCGTGCAGCCGGCGGCGCGTCCCGATGTGGATGCGATCTTCGGCATTCCACCGACCGTTGCGATCGAGCAGCGCACCAGCCGTGGCGGTCGCAAGAGCACCGTCGCAACGCTCACCGAGATCTACCATTTCCTGCGCCTGCTGTACGTGAAGCTCGGCGTGCAGCATTGCCCGGACTGCGACGTACCGATCGAGCCGCAGAGCATCGGCTCGATCGCGGCGCAGCTGCTGCGCGAGTTTCGCGGCAAGCGCGTGAGCCTGCTGGCACCGCTCGTCGTCGCGCGCAAGGGCTTCTACACCGATCTTGCCAAGTGGGCCGCCAAGAAGGGCTTCAAGACGCTGCGGGTGGATGGCACGGCGCTGCCGACGGCGCGCTGGCCGCGGCTCAATCGCTTCAGAGAGCACACGATCGAGCTGCCGGTCGACACGCTCGAGGTCGCCCCGAAGAACGATGCGGCGCTGCATGCCGCGCTCGCCCGCGCGCTCGACTACGGCAAGGGCCTGGTGAGCGTGCTGCCGGAGAACGGCGCGCGCGCCATGATGTTCTCCACCAAGCGTGCCTGCCCCGACTGCGGACGCAGCTTCGCCGAGCTCGATCCGCGCCTGTTCTCTTTCAACTCGCGCCATGGCTGGTGCGAGGAATGCTCCGGCACCGGCATCGAGGCGCCGGAGCTCGACGAGGACGGAGAGCCCGCCGCGAGCGAGGTCGCGATCGGCAACGAGGCGACCGAGACGCGCATGTGCCCCGCATGCGAGGGGCGGCGTCTCAACCCGATCGCGCTCAACGTGCGCTTTCGCGCGCAGTCGATCGCCGATCTCACCACGCTCTCGGTGTCGCAGGCCGCCGCGCACCTGGAGGGCCTCGCGCTCGATGCGCGCGAGCGCGAGATCGCGCGCGATCTGCTCGCCGAGATGCGCGCGCGACTCGCCTTCCTCGAGCGCGTCGGCCTCGGCTATCTGACGCTCGATCGGGCGGCGCCTACGCTCTCCGGCGGGGAAGCGCAGCGCATCCGCCTCGCTGCACAGCTCGGATCGAATCTGCAGGGCGTGTGCTACGTGCTCGATGAGCCTACGATCGGGCTGCACCCCCGCGACAACCGCGTGCTGCTCGGTGCGCTCGGCGAGCTCGCTTCCCATCGCAATACCCTCGTCGTGGTCGAGCACGACGAGGAGACGATCCGCCGCGCCGATCACGTGCTCGACCTCGGGCCCGGTGCGGGCGTGCGCGGCGGGGAGCTCGTGGGCGCCGGCACCGTGCGCGACCTCATCGACAATCCGCGCTCCACCACGGGGCGCTTCCTGCGTTCCCCGCTGGCGCACCCTGCCGAGCCGCGGCGTGAGGTGAGCACACGCTCCCCAGCCCTCAGGCTCGAGGACGTGCGCCTTCACAATCTCAACGGACTCAACGTGCGCGTGCCACTCGCACGCCTGGTGGTGGTCACCGGTGTCTCGGGCTCGGGCAAGTCGACGCTCGCCCGCGACGTGCTATTCGCCAATCTCAAGCGCCTGCTCGGGGAAGACGGCGTCCGCCGCGCGCAGCGCAATGGCAACGGCGGCGGCAATCGGCACGGCAATGGCCGGGCTCGCAAGGCAAATGCGCGCGCGCGTGCTGCTCGTACGGGCGTCACCGCCGTGCGCTCCGCGGATCTCATCGGCTGCACGGCCGTCAATGGTCTCGAGCACATCGATCGCGTGCTCGAGGTCGATCAGACTCCGATCGGCAAGACTCCCCGCTCCTGCCCCGCCACCTACGTGGGCTTCTGGGACGATATCCGCAACATCTATGCCGGCACCACCGAGGCGCGCATCCGTGGGTACAGTGCCAGCCGCTTCTCCTTCAACACCGGCGGAGGGCGTTGCGAGGCTTGCGAGGGACAGGGTCTCAAGACCATCGAGATGAGCTTCCTGCCGGATGTGAAGGTCGTCTGCGATGTATGTGGCGGACGGCGCTTCAATGCCGAGACGCTCGCGGTGCTCTGGCGCGACAGGAGCATCGGCGATGTGCTGGCGATGAGCGTCGATGATGCGGTCGAGTTCTTCCGTGCGCATCCGCGCGTGCACCATTGCCTGCAGCTTCTGCAAGACGTGGGTCTCGGCTATCTGACGCTCGGCCAGCAGAGCCCCACGCTCTCCGGAGGCGAGGCCCAGCGCATCAAGCTCGTGACCGAGCTCTCCAAGGTGCGCTCGGATGCGCGTGTCGGGCCGCGTCAGCAGCCGCGGCACACGCTCTACGTCCTCGATGAGCCCACGGTCGGGCTGCACATGGCCGATGTCGAGAAGCTCATCCTGGTGCTGCACCGCCTGGTCGAGGCGGGCAATACCGCGGTCGTGGTCGAGCACAATCTCGACATCATGGCCGAGGCCGACTGGATCATCGACATGGGTCCGGAGGCGGGCAGCGGCGGGGGCCGCATCGTGGCGCAGGGTCCACCGGCCGAGATCGCCGCGCGCAAGGCGCGCTCGCACACGGGGCAGGTGCTCGAGGAGTTTCTGCGCCAGCGCACGGTCGGCCGTGCGCGGGCGCGCACGGCCTGAAGTCTAGAGCGCGATGCCTTCCTTCTGAAAGCGCTCGCGGAGCCGCCGCGCGATCTCCGGACCGAGCGCCTGACCCCACTTTTGTCCGGCGACGATACTCTCCTGCAGCAGACTGGGAAGGTCCTTGATGACCTTGCGCCCCAGCGGCGTCGAGTAGAACTGGTTGAGACCTTGCACGTCCTCGAGCGTCAGATGCTGGTCGTACAGATGCATCATGGTTTCGCGCAAGGTAGCCATGTTCTCGGCGATCACACCGTTCACCACATCGGGAAGGATGTCGAGCGCCTTTTGCGGAATGTCCGCGTGGGTGGCACGCAACGCATTGGTGAGCTGCGTGACCATCGCGGCCGAGAGCTGCCGGCCGAGATTGAGCGCGCCGGTGATCTCGATCAGCTTTTCGATGGCTGCGCGCTTTGCGGGCGGGATATCCTGTGCCTGTCCCTGCGCGAGGGCGTTGGTTGAGACCACCAGCAGCAGCGCGGCCAGCGCTGCCAGGGAGCGACGCATCTTCATGAGTTGATTCTCCCGAGCCTCGGACAGGGATTGGTGAGTCATCGGCGCGGCATGGAATCAAACGATATCACGGCGTAAGCTCACGGTCATGGCTCACGACCTGGTCTGCTGGAAGTGTGGCGCCTCGCTCGCGGCGCTCACTCTGCCGCTGCGGCGTCTGGAGGAGTGCCCGCGCTGCCGTGCGGAGCTGCACGTCTGTCGCATGTGCGCCGATTACGACACGCGGGTAGCCAAGCACTGCCGCGAACCCACCGCCGAGGAGGTGCGCGACAAGGAGCGGGCGAACTTCTGCGACTTCTACCAGCCGCGGCCGGGTACCTACACGGCGCCCAATACTGCCGAGGTCGAGCGCGCACGCGCCGCGCTCGACAAGCTCTTCGGCAAATAGGCTCAACGATCGCGACGGGTTCGCTCGGCGAGGCGGTCGAGCAGTTTCGTGAAAGGCGAGTTCTTGCGGGGCGCGCGCACGGGCGCGCGGGCGCCGGACGCATGCAACGCTTCGCCTCGACCATCGTCGATCTGCAGCTGATCGGCACCGAGGATCTCGAGCGTCTCCTCGAGCGTCTTCGGCGAGCGTCGCTCGTTGGCGCGAACGCGGCGACCGCCCGGACGCACCGGCCGGCGGGCAGCCGCGCCAGGTTCGGGTGCTTCCGCGGCGGCTGCGGGCGTGGACGCCGTTGCGGGTGATCTGCTGGCCACCGGGTTCGCAGAAACGCTCACCTTGATCGCGGGCGATGGGGGCTTTACCGCGGCGCCCGGCGGAGCGGTCACCTTCGCCGGTGCGGTCGTCTCCGGCTTGGCGACTGCGGTGGCTGCACTGCGCACGGGCAGGGTCGGCCCGGGAACATCGTCGATGAGCTTGAATTCGGCGGTTTGATCGGGGAGCCGCTCTCGCACCCTGGCGCTCGGCGGGCTGGACGCCGCGGCCTGCTCGCTTTGCGTCGCGCGCGTGCGCTCCTTCGGACTCACGGGCACGACCGCGACCGAGGCGAACTCCGAGCGCACGTACTGCGCCACCTGTTTCGCCGAGATAGCGTCGCTGAAGAAGCCGAGCCGCAGCCCGAACCAGCGCCGGCCTTCGCGGCTGCCCTCGACGGTGTAGAGCGTGTATGCGCTGAAGATCGCGAGCGGCGGCACCTTCATCAGATCGATGGCCTGCACCGACCACTGCAGCTGCACCGCAAAGGAAACCGGAACGTTCTGCTCGACCGCCGTCTTCAGCGCCTCGCGCGTGCCCGTATCGTCGGGACGCAGCATCGTGATGCTCGTGTCCTCGTCGTCCAAGCGGGCGCCGTCCGAGCGGCGATTCTCGAGGATACGCAGCACCTGGGAGTCCGAAAGTCCCGCGCCCGGCGTGGATGCCTTCTGCGCGCTTGGCGCTGCCGAGCCCTTCCTGGCAGCGGGTACCGAGGGCGCCTTCTGAACCGCAGTTGGCGCGGCCACTTTCTGTGCGGCAGGCGGTGCGGACAACGTCTGCGCGGCAGGCGGCCTCGGCGGCTTCTGCGCAGCAGGTGGCGTCGGCGCCTTTTGCGCGGCAGGAGGTTGCGGCAGCTCGCGCGTCGACCCCGTCTCGTCGAGCGAGGCGATGACGGCGCGTACGTTCGAGTGCGACAGCGGCGGCAGGGAATCCGCTGAGGTCGCTGGCGCAGTGCTCGCGCGCGCGCTTGGCGGTGCGGGCAACCCCTGGCTCAGCAATGCACCGCGCTCCGAGGCGGCACGGTTGAGGGCTCCGGAGTGTGCCGCGTGCGTGCTCTGCGGTGGCGTACGCACGACCACTCGCGGTGTGGGCTTTGCAGCCGCGGGAGCCGCGCGGGCAGGCTCGCTGGGCGCGGGGGCCGGGCGCGCGGTGACGGTAACCTTCATCCCATGACTCGGCGGCGACGCTGCGGAGCTCGACTTGATCGTGCTCGCGGGTGCGGCGGTCGCCGTCGCGTGGCTCGGTTCGGCGCCGCGCGGCGCGGGGCGACTGGGCTCGGCAGTGACGGGCGCGCTCGAGCGCGCCTCCTCGGGAGCCGCCGACAGTGTTGGAATGGAATCGGCCGGTGGCACACGCGCCTCGGCCCGCGGCGGGCTCGCCGGCGCGGGGCGAGCGATGACGGGAGCCGCGGCACTCTCCGCAGCACGCGCACTCTCGGCAGCGGCCCGCTCGCGCAGGCGCTTGCCGGGTGCCTCACCGGCCCAGGCGCCGGGATAGACCTCGCGCACCACACCGAGCCATTCCTCGGCTTCCTGCAGCGTCGCGAAGTGCCCCATGTGCAGGCGGAAGCGCTCGCGGCCGTCCTCGAGACGGCGACTGACGTAGAACTTGAAGCGCTTGAGCTCCTCGAGCTGCGGCTGCGAGAGAGCCATCGGGGTGGTGGAGGAGCACAGATTGATGACGAATGCGCCAGCCTCGGCAACGGCGCCTGCCGCTACCGAACGCTTTCCCGCGTCGAATGCCGATTGAGCATTCGCTGACGACATATTCCTCCCCCGGCACGATCGATCGGTCGCCACGGTCGTCGAAGCGCTGCTGCAAGGCGGGGGAAGGAACTCGGCGTGCGCTGCGCTGCGCCGTGGCAACCCCGCCGTCATAGGAGCGAGTCCTTTAGACCGGTGGCTTTGCGTCCCCGTCTTTCGACGGGTTTGCCCTTAACAGACAACCAGTGTCGGCAACCGCCGACTCTGCGTCAAGTGAGAATTCGTGCAGCGACTCTCAATCTATACGTGCTCGTTGCATATCGCGCGAGCGGACATAAGCTGGCGCGAAGCGTGGCCGGATGCGCCGCAGAGTGAGCTCGGCCGAAGCCGTGCGGCGCCTGCGCGCTCAGCCCGTCGCGCGAATCGGCGGCGCACTGCGCAGCGCGAGCGCGCGTGCATGCAGCAGCTCGGTCATGCCCACCGCGGGCAGCGGTCGGGCGAGATAGAAGCCCTGCGCGGCCTCGCAGCGTCGCTCGCGCAGGAAGTCGAGCTGCTCGATGCGCTCGATGCCTTTGGCGACCACGCGCTTGCCGAGCGCATGGGCCATCACGATCACCGTGTCGACGAGCGCCGCAGAATCGCGGTTCTCGGGCACATCGAGCAGCAGCGCGCGCTCGATCTTCACCACGTGCAGAGGATGCTGGCTCAGGCACGCGAGCGCGGCATAGCCGGTTCCGAAATCATCGAGCGCGAGCTGCACGCCCCATTGCGAGAGGCGCACGAGCGCCTCGGCGGCGCTGCGCTCCTCGAGGGCGCGCTGGGTCACCTCGAGCTCGAGCAGCTCGGGTGAGAGTGAGTGCCGGTCGAGCGCGCGGCGCACGCTGCGCGCAAACTCCGGGGCACAAAGCTGCTGAGCGCAGACGTTGAGCGAGAGTCGTGGCGGGCTCAGCTGCTCATCGCGCCAGGCGGCAATCTGCGCGCAGGCGGCATCGAGCACCCAGCCGCCGATGTCGACGATGACCCCGCTCTCCTCCGCCGCCGGCACGAACTCCTGGGGGCCGCGGACCCCTTCGCGCGGGGTATGCCAGCGCAGCAGCGCCTCCGCGCCGATGAGGGCACCGTCGGCGAGTGCGAACTGTGGCTGATAGAAGAGGGCGAACTCGCGCCGACGCAGGGCGTGATGCAGGCCCGTGTAGGTGGTGACCGCACTCTTGGCGCCCATGCTCTGATCGAAGAACATGACCCGGCCGCGGCCGAGATCCTTCGCCCGATAGAGCGCGGTGTCGGCGCTGCGCACCAGCTCCTCGAGGCTCGCCTCTTCGGCAAACAGCGCAATGCCGATGCTCGCCCCGATGCGATGCTCGCGGCCGTCGATCTCGATCGGACGCTGCAGCGCCTCGACCGTGCGCTCCGCGATCGAGCGCACGCCCTCCGGGCTCGACACGTGGCGCAGTATCATCGTGAACTCATCACCGCCGAGTCGCGCCACCATGTCCGAATCGTCGGCGCAGGCGCGCAGCCGTTGCGCCACCTCGATGAGCAGCTGATCGCCCGCGCCGTGGCCATAGCTGTCGTTCACGCGCTTGAAATGATCGAGGTCGATATAGAGGAGCGCCCCCCGGCGCCCGGCCGCGCTCGCCGAGCCGAGCTCGCGCGCCAGATGCTCACGAAAGAGCAGGCGATTGGGCAGCCCCGTCAGAGGATCGAAATGCGCCTGCCGATACAGCTGTGCCTCGCGTGCGCGTTTGGCGAGGGCGGTGCCGAGGCGTGCGGCAAACTGTCCGCCACAGCGTCCGAGCTGCGGATCCGCTCCCGGTACTTCGCGGTAGCCCACCGCGAGGATCGCCTCGAGCCGCTGAGCGACCAGCACGGGCCACACCCAGAAAAGCTCCGCGCCGCTCGCGGCGAGCGGCTGCAAGAAGCTGTGTCGGCCAGGCTCGCAGCGCGCGATGGTGAGACCGTCGGTCTCCGCGGTGAGGGTGCCGAGCATGTCGGCATCGAGGGCCACGCGCGCGACCGGCTGTGCAGACAGGCCGGCGGCAGCCAGGTACACGCGGGCGCGTCCGGGCGCATCCGCATCGCGCAGCGCGATGCTCACTCCGTGGCAGCGCATCACCGACTGCACGCGCGCGAGCAGCGCCTCGAGCACGGGCTCGAGCCGCACGGAGCCGAGCATGATGCGATCGATATCGGCGAGCTGCTCGAGGATCTGCACCTGCTGCTGCAGCTCGCCCGTGCGGCGCGCCACCAGCTCGAGCAGCGCCGCAGGCTCATCACGCAACGGACGCTGCTCGGCACGATCCTGCGGCAGCGTCTCGAGCAAGCGGCGCACCGTCTGCGGTCCCGGGACATAGCGGTGCGCGAGATACACAGCGGCCGCCAGGGCGGTCATGAGCCCGACGCTCAACACGAGCGTTGCAGCGGCAAGGCCCGATCCCGGATGAAAGAGGGCCAGGCTCAGCGCTGGCACCAGCGTGCACGGCAGCAGCGCCAGCGCAATGCGGCGCCCCATCGGACTCGTCAGGAGCATCCCCATCATCCTTCCCGCACGGTCCGCTCGCACGCGGACCTGCGCGACTTTCCGGGCGCCCGCCCGGTATCGCGCTCTGTTGTGTGCGCAATCTGGCACGCCGACCGTGGCCAGGATGTTAACTGGATCACGTTACGGGGCCGCTGCGAGTCGACCCCGGCGATGATGCAGTGCACTCCTCCCTAGGGTGGTCGGCTTGACTTGGGCACTGCAGCAGCCCCGCCGGGAGCCTTGGCTCCGATCCGCGGAGGGGGTGCGGTGGCGAGGGCCTGCAGGGCCGCATAGGTGTAGCGATAGACGCCGCGGCGTCCCGAGCGTGCCGCGCCCAGCATGGCTTCGGCCACGAGGCGGGCGGGGACACCTCGATACATCTCCCGAGCCCCCACCAGAAATGTATTGACGAGCGGCATCCCGAGGAAGCGCACCAGATCGAGCGGCGTCATCTCCCGGCGCAACGCCAGCAGGGGACCGGGTTGCAGGATGTCGAGGGAGGCGAAATCCATCCCCTCGAGGGCACGCTCGGCCTCGAGCTTGTAGCGCAGGGCCGGCGGCTCGGAGCGCGCCTGCGCGGCGGCGCACGACAGGAACACGAAGCGCTGCGCGCCGGCGAGCTTGGCGCTGCGCGCAAAGGCGACGACGTAATCGAGCTCGATGGCGCGCGCCGCAGCGGCGGTGCGCGCATCGCCGCGATGCGCGCCGAGGCAGCAGAAGGCGGTGTGACAGGCCATGCCTTTGAGCTGCGACTCCAGGCGCTCGAACTGCACGATGCGGTTCGCGAGCCGTGGATGCTCGCGACCGAGCTGGCGGCGCGTCACCGCGTAGATGCGCGAGAAGTCGCGTGCGCCGATCAAGAGCTCGAGCAGCTCTCGACCGACGAGACCGCTGGCGCCGGCGAGCAGAGCGACTGTTCCCTGGGAATCGTCCACGGGCACGAATTGTCTCACAACCCGACGAAGGTCCCACCGTTCTCCTCGCACATGAGCCTCATGAGCGCGGAGTACTTGATGCTCGTGAAGGAGGGAAAGCCGGGGGCCTCCGGGAAGCCGACGGCATGGATTCTCACCGGCCGGCGGCCCTGTGCATCCGGCCGGTTGGCCTCGCGCACGGCATCGAGCGCCTGCTGCGTGGAGTCGCCGGTGAACTCATCCCCGAGCACGTAGAGGCTGATGTGGCGCTCGGCCGTCCAGTAGGTGCGAATCGCATCGCGGATGCCCTCGACGGGGTTGGAGTCGCTCGGCTCGCGCCAGTCGCGCATCCGCTCGAGGATCCGGCGGCGCAGCGCCGGGGAGTCCATGAGCCAGTGGCCGTAGCTGCCGGCGAACATCGCGCGGCCGCGATCGCTCAGCACCTGCACTCCCTTCAGATGCGGATACAGCGCAAGGATCTCCTGCAGCACGCCGCGGGCTGCATCCCAGTGATCGTCCGTCATGCTCGAGGAGGTATCGATCAGGAAGATCACGTAGTCGCTGTCGACCGGAATGCCCCCCACCGCCTGCGCAAGCGTGGCGCGCTGCGCCGCGAGCAGATGCCGCATGCGTTCCTCGAGGCGCAGCCGCTCGGCGACGAGCGCCGCCTCATCCGCATTGACGACCGAGCCGTCGCGGCGACTCGCGGCGAACTGCCCCCGCAGGCTGTGCAAATCCCCGGCGAGCTGCGCGACCTGCAACCGCTCGCGCGCAAGCTCGGCGCGGCGCTGCCGCAGATCACGCTCGAGCCGGACGCTATCCCCGTGTATGCGCTCGAGCTGGCGGGTGAGATCGGCGACCTCGCCCTGCAGGTGCCGGCGGCTCACCTCGAGGGTGATGGGCTGGCGGAAATCCGAGATCACGAGCAGCAGGATGATGGCCCCGAAGCCACAGCAGATGCAGTCGAGGAACGACAGGCTGAAGACCTCGAACTCGCGCCCGCGAGGCATCAGGGCCAGTCCTTCGCAGGGGAAATCAGACTACCCCCGGTGAGGTCGGCGAGGTGCCAGAAACGGTGCGCGGCCTCCCGATCGCCCTGCATGGGCAGCAGCACGGTATCGACCGGCACATGCCGCGGCAGCGCCTGCAGCGACTCGTCGAAGAGCCGCTCGCGCCCTCCCGAGTCGATGTACTTGCGCGTGCCGCGGGTACGCCCCTGCGTAGGCAGGCCATCGGTGATGAGGACGATCTGATCGGGCAGCGGATGCAGCGTCGCAGATACGGTGAAGGCGTTGATGAGGCTCGTGCCATCGGCCGGCACCAGCGCGTGCAGTGCCTCCTCCGCACGAGCGAGCGCCGCCGTGTCCGCGGCATCGAGCCACGCACCGGCGCTCCCGGGCACGAGCGGCTGTGCCTGGGTGTTGAAGCCGTAGATCTGATACTGGCTGCCAGGTGGCAGCTGGCTCGCGAGCCATTCGACGATCGCCATCGTGCGGCGCCACTTGGCCGCCGCGCGCCTGGCCTCATCGCTCGAGTTGCGCAGGCGGATGACGCTCACCACATCCTCGTGCAGCATGCTCGCCGAGCGATCCAGCAGGATCAGCACGTGCTTGCCGTGCAGGCGCAGACCGGTGATGTAGCGCCGCGCAGTGGTCCCCGGGCCTGCGACCGGCGTGCCCACCGGGGAGGCCATTACTTGCTGCCCGGACGCAGCCACCTCGAGCGCGCCGGCCTCGAGGCGCCGCTCGCCCGCCTCGAGCGCCCGGATGTCGGCCTGCAGCTGCGCGATGTGCTGGCTGCGCGCAAGGCTCGTGGCGTCGTAGGTGGCCCGCGCGGCGCTTTGCCGCTGCAGCTCGAGACGCAGCCGGGCGAGCTCGGAGTCCCCGCTCGCTCGTTGAGCCTGCGTCTCATCCACGGAATTGCGCAGCTGCGCCAGATCGCGCGTGCCGCCCGCGACCTGCTCCTGCAGACGGCTCACTTCGGCGCGCAACACTTCCGCGCGCTGCAGGCGGCGCTGCCCACCCTGCGCGCTCATCATCACATAGAACAGGATGACTGCCCCGAAACCGCAGCAGATGCAGTCGAGGAACGACAGGCTGAAGGTGTCAGCTCTGCGACGGCGGAGCATCGCGACTCGAGCTCGTGGGATGCAGCGACAGCAGCTCGAGCTCGGTGCCCGGCTCGCCGATGCGGATCCGATCGCCTGCGTGCACGGCCACGCGCTCGCGCACACGCTCGCCGTTGACGAAAGTGCCGAAGCGGCTGTGATCGATGAGCACCGTCGTGACGCCCTCCTGCAGCAGCGTGCAGTGATGCCTCGAGACCCCGGCCATGCCCTCCGGCAGTTGAATCGCGGGAGCCTCCGAGCCCTGCCTGCCGATCGGCAGCGGCTCGCGCCCCAGACCCACCACGCGCTCGCCACAGCGCAGGTGCGTGATGGCGGGCGTTGCAGGATCCTGGGCCAGCAGCTCGCGCGTGGCGAGCGCTGCGCACGCGGGGACGGGCTGCGCGACATACCGACGCAGCAAGGGCACCGTGTGCCCCGCTGTGCGCGCAGGCAACGTCAGTGCGCTGGCCGCGGCAGCTGCGAAGCCCGGGGCAAGCCCGACCAGCTCGCAGCCGTGCAACTCATCGAGGGCGCGACGCAGGCCCGGCCACTCGAGCAGTGCCTGCGGCAACAGCAGCGCCACCGGCGCACCGGCGGGCCGCAGCCGATGCAGCAGCTGGAGCAGCTCCTGATAGAGCCAGCGGCCCGCCTCGGCGAGCTGATCGCGGGTGACGGTGAGCTCGAAGCGCGCGCCCGAGCCCTCGACCGTGACGTGAGCCTGTCCGGCAAGTGTGGCCTCGCGCGCGACGCGGGGCAGCGATTCGAACAGCTGCTGCTCGGAGCTCGCAAGGTGCAGCGGATCGAAGCGCGTGCGCCGCACGCACAACCTGCGCAGCAGACCGAGCCAGCCTTCCTGCAGCTCGAGCAGTCCGCCGCGCTCGCTCGAGAGCACCTGCCGGCGTGCGATCTGCCCGCCGCACTCGAGCGCGACCGCCGTCATCTGGTGCAGGCCGAGCTCGAGCGCCAGCGCCGGACGGTCGAGTCCGAGCGCCGCTGCGCTGGCGACACTTGCCTCGATGAAGCCCGCGATCTGCAGCGGCAGGCGCGCCGCGGCCCCCAGCAGGCGGCCCAGGGCTTGCGGGGGGAGTGAGGCCGGCACGGCAAGCCACACGGGCCCATCGTGCCAGCCCACCTCGGCGCAGCGCCGGCGCAGCTCCGCCACCGCGATATCGAGCGCACGCGCGGCGGTCTCATCCGGGTGCGCGAGCGTGCTCCAGTGGCGCGTGGCCACGGCGGCGGGTTGCAGGCGCAGCGCACCCCAGGCGGGCATCCCCCGCTCGAGGTCGCGACCGTTGCCGACGGCACTCGGCGCAACGCTCAGTACGCGCCCGGCGGCGGCCAGGGCGAGCGCTCGGTCCTGCAGCTCGATGGCGCGGTGATGGTTCACGCAGACGGATCAGATGTCGGTCGGAAAGCTGACGTTGTTGTCGGCCGACTGGTGCGGATCGGGGGCGATCGTGGGATCGTCCGGAATCGCTGCGGCGTCGGCGTCCGGAGTCTGCGCCGCGGCGCGCAGCGCCGTAAGCGCACCGACCATGCACAGCACACCGAGCAGGAGTGCCGCACCGATGAGGCGCCCCGTGCGCCTCCAGGCTAGCTGCATCTCGCCCATTTCATCTCCTCGCCCCGTGGGTCAAAAGTACGGCGGGTATCGCCGACAGCGCTCAGGATAGCGGGCCGCACGCGCCTCAGCGACTCGCCCCGGGCACGAGCTGATAGCTGACCGAGCGATCGATCCCCGGCGCTGGCGCGACGCTGGTGATGAAGGGCACGAAGCCCGGCTTGCGCAGCTCGATGCGATGCTCGATCGCTAGCAGCCGCAGCGTCTGCGGCGCCCGACCGCGCGACTGCCCGTCCACGAAGATTTCCGCATCCTGCGGGGCGCCGCGCACGCTCACATCGAAGAGAATGGGCCGCAGCGCGACATCGAGCGCCAGCCGCGTCGCTGGCTGCATCTGCACCGTGCGGGTCCAGGTGTCGTAGCCGGGTGCGGCCAGCAGCACTTCGTGCGCGAGCCCCGAGGGCAGCTGCAGGCTCAAGGGTGTGCGGCCGCGCCAGGTGCGTGCGATCGAGACACTCGCTCCCTCGGGATGCGAGCGCAGCACCAGCTGCCCCGGCGCCTGCCCGAGCACCAGAGAACCGGTGCGCAGGGTCTCGCCGGCACGAATGACGAGGCTGCTCTCCCAGGGCGCGAGGCCCGGAGCGCTCAAGCGGATGCGATGCACGCCCGCGGGCAGCTCCACGGGGGCGAGTGCGCTCGGCTGCGGTATGCCATCGATACTGAGCGTCGCGTCGGTGGGGCGAGGTGCAAGGATCAGCGTGCCCCACGCGGGCTGCAGCCTCACGCTCAGGCGCTGCAACTGCTGCGCGCCGGCCACGTCGATGACGCGCACCGCATCGAGATAGCGCGGCGCGCGCAGGGTCAGCGTGCGCCGCCCCGCGGGCACGTCGAGCTCGCCGGGAACAGTGCCGCGCTCGATGCCATCGATGCTGACCCGTGCGGCCACACCGCCGGTGTCGATGCGTACACGCCCCGGAAGCTTCGCAAGACTCAGCCGGGCGAGCGCCAGACGGCGCGCGTCGCCGAAGATGCGCACATCGGCGCGAGCCGGAAAATAGCCACGCCGCTCGGCGCGCAGCGTGTGACTGCCGGCGCGCAGC
The DNA here is from genome assembly GCA_035504015.1 of Steroidobacteraceae bacterium. Taxonomy (GTDB): domain Bacteria; phylum Pseudomonadota; class Gammaproteobacteria; order Steroidobacterales; family Steroidobacteraceae; genus JASHUC01. The sequence goes on along the minus strand of DATJSR010000080.1, from coordinate 2,307 downwards.
CAGAGCGTGTCGCCGGTGCGCACCGCGAGCCAGGTATCGCTCACCCGCACCTGTGCATCCCGCGGCAGCACATCGAGCGTCACGGCATGAAACTGCGACAGAAAATGCAGTAGCCCGAGGAAGATCGCGAGCGCAACGAGCCAGGGCAGCCGCCCGCGGAGCTGCTGGCGCCACAGTGCCGTAGCGACGGCTCGAAACTGCGCACGCGACCACACGCCGCTCACGAGCGCAGGCTCGGGCGTGAACGGTGGCGGCGCAACCGGGGCAATGTCCAGATCGCTCTCGAGCGGGGCGTCCCACGGGACGAGCGTCGCCGCCGGGGGCACCGTGTCGTTGCCCACCAGGTGCAGGACACTCAGTGAGAGTTCCTCGCGTGCCAGCGTGCTCACCACGGCCTGCGCCTCGCCGACCCGCAGCACATCGCCCAGGCGCAGGTCGCGCACGGCGCCGAGCTCGCGCCCATCCAGGGACACGGTCGCCGTGCCGAGAGTATCGACGGTCCAGGCGGATGAGCGACGCTCGATACGCAGCGCCGCACCGGGCGGGGCGCCGGGCACGACGATGTCTGCTCCCGTGCCTCCGAGCGTCACCCGCTGGCAGAAAGTGCGCTCGCCGGCCGGCTCGCGCACACGCAGCCGGGCAGCCCCACCGCCGCTGCGGGAGAGCGCCTCCACCACGGCCATCGGACTCGACTCATCGCGGGTCAATCAGATCGGCTCGACGCAGCGCACACTGATCGTCTGTATATCGTTACCCGGCGCCACCGTCACCTGGCGGCGCACTTCGCGGTAACCGGCGCGCGTGCCGATGACCGTGTAGCGACCGGGCTTCAGATCGAGCTGCTTGCGACTGAAGGTGCCGAGCAAGCCGATCTGCTCGATCTCTACCGTGGTCTCGCTGTCGGAGACCAGCTCGAGATGCACCGGCTTGTCGAACTCCGGCAGCAGGATGGCAAGACGCGTGGCGAGCGAGCGCAGCACCGGTCCCGAGGCCTCGATCGTGTCGGCCTGGCGGATGAGCTCGAGGGCTTCCTGGCGCACGGCGAGCGAGCCCAGTCGTTGCGGCTCGTCGACGAGAGCCTGCAGGCGGTTGCTGAGCTCGACGTGCTCGAGCGCGCGGGCCCTGCCCTGCTGTGCAAAGGTGAGCGAGGGTTCGGCATGCAGCGCAAGGTCATAGGCCTGCAATGCCTCGCCCCAACGCTCCTGCGCCTCGAGGCTCGCCGCACGCACGCGCACCTCGGCGAAGCCGCGCGCACGCAGTGCCGCGTCTACGCGCTGCAAACCCTGCGCCGCGTCGCGTCCGCGGGGATTGAGCTTGCGCGCCTCCTCGAAGGCACTGCGTGCCTCCTCCAGCCGTCCGGCACCGAGTGCCGCGTAGCCGGTGCCGACCGCCCGGGCGTAGCCATCGGCGCCCAGTCCCGCGTGCGCTCGCGCCAGTGCCTCGCGCGCCTGCTCGTTCTGCGGATCGATCGCGAGCGCCTGACTGAAATCCTGAACGGCGCGCGCGTAGTCACCGGCGGACTGCGCGTTCTCGCCGTCGGCGAGCAGGGGCAGCAGCCCATCGAGTCGCTTCGCTCGGGCGAGACCCTCGCTCGCGCGATGATTCGCCGGCGCGATCCGCAGCGCGAACTCGAAGGCCTGGCGGGCCGCGGCGCTGTTGCCTGCCCGCAGCGCCTGCTCTCCCGCATTGAGCTGTGCAGCAAGCGCCATCGGGGCGCGCTGCTCCACTTTGCCGAGCAGTTCCCGGGCCCCGGTGAGGAGCTGCTGCGCGCTCGAGGCATCTCCCGCCTGAAACGCCGCAAGTCCCTGCGCCTCCTGCGCCTTCGCGTTCGCATAATCGACGCCGCCCCACACCCCCGCGGCGCGCGCATCGAGCGCGCCGAGCAGGCTCTCGAACTGCGCCCGCAGCGAGTCGATGCGCGCCTGCGCCGCTTGCGAGTCGGCAGCGGCAAGTGTGTCGCCACCGTTCGTCGTGTCTACCCCGCTCGATGGCGCCGCTGCCGTGGTAGCGGCGGCGGTCGGGGATGCGACAGCGGATGATTCACCGGCAGCCCCGGCAGTCGAGGTGGCGGCATCGCCCGTGTGCTCCGAGGCGGAGCGGGACGATACGTGTTGCACCGTTTGCGCCAGCCACGCAGGCAGCCTCCACCCATCGCTCGTGAGCTCAGGGGCCACGCGGGGCAACCAGAAGAAGGCTGCAATGGCCGCTGCGGCCAGCGCGAGCAGCAGCAGCGTCGGCCAGCGCCGATGCTTTACGGGCTCGACCCGCATGAGGCTCGGCACGGCCTCGATCTTCAGATCCGCCCAA
>DATJSR010000079.1:0-19941 GCA_035504015.1 Steroidobacteraceae bacterium | reverse complement strand
GAGCTGTTGTCACCCGATGAAGGTCACCTCCCTACCCAACCGCCTGCTGCCTTTCTGCTTGCACTTCTTCCGGCAGTTCCCCTGGGGCTGCCTGGGCCTCACGCTCTTTCCGGTGCTCGGTCGTGGCGTCTTCGCCTCGATCGCCTATGCCACCAAGCGACTCACCGACACGGTGCTCGCCATGCACCATCCGGCACTCGATGCAAGGCGTCTGCGTGGCCCCTTCACGCTCTTTGCCGCGCTGGTGGTGGCGCGCTTCGCGGTGGATGCGGCCATGTGGCTGTGCTCGTATCAAACCCGCTCGAGCATGCTGGTGCGAGTCAAGGAGGAGGTGTTCGCCTATGCGCAGCGCCTCTCGAGCTCGTATTTCGAGAACACCCTCTCGGGCAAGATCGCGCACCGCGCGGTACTGCTGCCCGATCAGGTGCTGATGCTCTTCGACATGATGGTGTTCGACTTCATCCCGGGCACCTGTTTCTTTTTGTTCGTCGCGGCGTACTTCTATGTCGCCAGCCCGGCCTTCTGCGCCGTGGCGCTCGTGAGCATCGCCATCTATTTCACCGCGAGCCTGCTCGTCGGGCGCGAGTGCACGCGCCGGGCGATCGCGAACAACGAGGCGCGGGCGGCGGTGACCGGTCGCATCGTGGATGTGATCACCAACATCCGCAATGTGTTCTTCTTCGCCAATCAGGGCCTCGAGGACACGCAGCTCAAGGAGTACACGGGCGAGGAGCGCGAGCGCCGCCGCGCCTCTTACCGCGCCGTGGTGCGCCTGCGCTGTGTGCAGTACCTGATGGACATCGGCATGTGGATGGTGTTCGTGGGCGGTGCGCTGCAGGCCTGGGTGCACGGCCGGATCGGCGCCGGCGACTTCGTCATGATCACCGCCCTCACGAGCTCGCTGCTGCAGACCGCGTACAACCTCGGCCAGCGCATTCCGGAGTTCTACGATCAGCTCGGCTCGGCGCGCGAGAGCATCGAGACGCTCATCGTGCCGCCCACCATCACCGACCGGCGCGCCGCGCCGGCGCTCGCGGTGACGCGAGGAGCCATCCATTTCGACCGTGTGGGATTCTCCTACGACCTGGCAGGCAAGGGCTCCCGCCACGTGGTCAAGAGCTTCGAGCTGCGCATTCCCGCCGGGCAGCGCCTGGGGCTGGTCGGGCCGAGCGGGGCCGGCAAGACCACGCTCATGGGATTGCTGATGCGCATGCACGATGTCACGGAAGGTGCCATTCGCATCGATGGGCAGGACCTTCGCGAGGTCACGCAGGAGAGCCTGCGGCAGGCGCTCGCGCTCATCCCACAGGACACGACGCTGTTTCACCGCAGCCTCATGGAGAATGTGCGCTACGGCCGACCCGGCGCGAGCGACGAGGAGGTGATGCGCGCGGCACGCCGCGCGCATGCGCACGAGTTCATCGTGGAGCTCGAGAAGGGCTACCACACCCTCGTCGGCGAGCGCGGCATGAAGCTCTCCGGAGGCCAGCGTCAGAGAATCGCGATCGCGCGCGCCATCCTGCGGGATGCGCCGATCCTGCTGCTCGATGAGGCAACGAGTGCGCTCGATAGCCACAGCGAAGAAATCATCCAGGCGGCGATGCGCGAGGCCATGCATGGCAAGACCGTCATCGCCATCGCGCATCGACTGAGCACCGTCATGGACATGGACCGGTTGATCGTGCTCGAGCGCGGCCGCATCGTCGCCGACGGCACGCACCACCAGCTGTTGCGGCGGGGTGGGCTCTATGCAGAGCTCTGGCGCAAGCAGTCGGGCGGCTTCAACCCGGTGGCGCGCCCGGTGAGCGAGCTGCACGATGAGGACGCGCTGGAGCTCGAGGAGGGGCCGGGAGAGGACCTCGTGATGGAGCAGCGTAGCGGCTCGGCGGGGGAGCAGAAGCGGGCCTGAGGCGGCGCCCCGCCGCGCGAGGCAGCGGGGTTTTGCCTGCAGGGGCAAGAGGCTCTAACCTAGCGGCAGAGGGGAGCGGCTGCACCATGAGCGCCACGGCGCCGGCTTATCGCAGGATTCTGCTGTGTTACGACGGCCGGCGGGAGAGCCGCGACGCGTTGCGCCAGGGCGGCGAGCTGGCAGCGGCATTGGGCGCGGAAACGCACGTGCTGCTCGTCTCCTCGGTCATCCACAACGCCTCGGCCTATGCAGCGGTCACCGAGCTGCAGGTCGATGTGGAGAACTCAGCCTGCAAGAGGATCCTGCAGGAGGGGCTCGAGTGGCTACGGGCCCGCGGCGTCGAGGCCACCCCTCACGTCGTGCTCGGCACGCCCATCGATGTGATCCCGCGCATCGCGCGCGAGCTCAACGTCGATCTCATCGTCGTCGGCCACGTCGCGCGCTCGGCCTTGGGACGCTGGTGGGCAGGTCCGGAGAACGCCTCGCTTCTCGATCGCGTGCGCTGCTGCGTGCTCGTGACCGTGGTCGTGGCCTGAGAGTCGCTCAGTCGGCTGCCACCGCCGCGCCACCGCCCGCCGAGGGCCGTCGCACCAGGAAGCACAGCGGCATCATCACCAAGGCCAGCACCCAGGAAATGTGGAACAGGTCGAGCGACGACATCAGGTAGCTCTGGCCGATGAGGGTGCGAGCCAGCGCTGCGATGGCGCCCCCATCGCTCAGTCCCGACTGGTGCAGCTGCGTGAGTGCCTGCTGATAGGCGGGCGAGTAGCTGGTGAGCGCATCGACGAGGCGCGTCTGATGCAGCGCCTCGCGCCGATCCCACAAGGTGGTCGTGATCGAGGTGGCGAAGCTGCCGGCGGTGATGCGCAGGAAGTTCGAAAGGCCCGATGCCGCCGGTATGCGCTGCGCCGGTAAACCTTCCAGGAGAATCGACACCAGGGTCACGAAGAACAGCCCCATGGCGAAGCCCTGCACGAGCTGCGGTGCGACGAAGGCGAAGAAGTTGGCATCGCTGGTGAGCTGTGCGCGCATGAAGTAGGCGAGCGCATACAGTCCGAAGGAGGCCGCCCCGAGAATGCGCTGATCGATGCGGCGCACGAGCTGCGGTATCAACATCGAGGTCAGCACCGCCGTGACCCCGCTCGGGGCGGAGGCGAGGCCTGCCCAGGTGGCGGTGTAGCCGAGAAAGCTCTGCTGCCACAGCGGCATCAACACCAGGTTGCCGAAGAAGACTGCATAGCCCAGACACAGCGCCAGCGTGCCGAGCGTGAAGTTGCGCGATTTGAACAGGCTCAGATCGACGATCGGGTGACGCTCGGTGAGCTCCCAGATGAGCCACGCGGCGCACCCCAGCACGGCGATCACGCAGCACACGCGGATGGTGGTGGAGTTGAACCAGTCGAGATCCTTGCCTTGATCGAGCATGATCTGCAGCGCACCGACCCACACGAAGAGCAGCAGCAGTCCCATGCGATCGATCGGCAGCTTGCGTGTGGCGGTCTCGTGGCCCTTGAGGTTCTTCCAGCAGATGAGCGCGCAGACGATGCCGATCGGAACGTTGATATAGAAGATCCAGGGCCACACGTAATTGTCCGAGATGTAGCCCCCGAGCAGGGGTCCGGCGATCGGTGCGGTGAGCGTGGTGAGCGACCAGATCGCGAGCGCGACGGGACGCCTGGCGGGCCCGAACACCTCGATCAGCAGCGCCTGACTGCCCGGAATCATCGGTCCGCTGACCGCGCCCTGCAGCACCCGGAACACGATGAGCGAGGGCAGGCTCCAGGCGATGCCGCACAAAAAGGAGGCGAGGGTAAAGAGCGCGACCGACAGCACGAACGTGCGCACGACCCCAAAGCGCTGCATCAGCCAGCCGGTGAGGGGGACGGAGACCCCGTTGGCGATGGCGAAGGAGGTGATGACCCAGGTTCCCTGATCGGAGCTGACGCCGAGGTCCCCGGCAATGGTCGGGATGGAGACGTTCGCGATCGAGGTGTCGAGCACCTGCATGAACGTGCCGAGCGCGAGCGCGAGCGCCGTGAGGCTCTTGCGGCCACCATAGAGCGCCGGTGCTGCCACGGCGGCTGCGCCCGAAGTGCTCACGCGCGCGGCCTACCACCGTTGCCGAGCGGTGCTGCGGCACGGCCGCTGCCGGCATTGCGACTCAACTTCGCCGCCTCGTGCAGATGCGGCCCGCCGTTCGCGGCAATGATGCTGGCGATGCGCGCATCGACGGCGGGGTCATCACCGGCGCTCGTCTCGGTCGGCAGCGGCACGTTGCGCACCGCCTGCGTCATGAGAGCTCCGGAGGTGTCGTGCAGATCGACCCGCACGGTGGCCGAGAGCCCGACACGCAGCGGGTGTGCCTTGAGCTCCTGCGGGTCGATCAATATGCGCACCGGCAGCCGCTGGATGATCTTGATCCAGTTCCCGGAGGCGTTCTGCGCCGGGAGCACCGCAAATGCGGCGCCGCTGCCGGCGGCGATGCCCACCACGTGCCCGTGGTAGGTGACCTTGCGGCCGTACAGGTCGGTCCTCACCTCCACCGGCTGCCCCGCGCGCATGCGAGAGAGCTGCACTTCCTTGAAGTTGGCATCGATCCACACATCCTCGAGCGGCACGACGGCGAGCAGCGGGGTGCCTGCGGCCACACGCTGGCCCACCTCGACGCTGCGCTTGGCGACGATGCCACCGACGGGCGAGGCGATCTCGGTTCGATGCAGCGCCAGCGCCGCGTTGCGCACCGCCGCCGCTGCGGCGAGCACCTGGGGATGATCGGCGATGGTGGTGCCATCGATTTGCGCGATGGTCTGGCCGAGCTGTTCGCGGGCTGCCGCCACGCTTGCGCGCGTGCTCGTGACCGCATCGCGAGCATGCGAGAGCTCCTCGGCGGAGATCGCACCGTCGGCGAGCAGGCTGCCGCGGCGGCGCAGATCCTCGGAGGCGGTGCGCTCGGCCTGCTGGCGCTCCTCGACCTGCGCCTGCAGCTCCTGGCGCTGCGCGAACAAGCCGCGCACCTGGCGCACCGCACGTGCGAGGTCCGCCTCGGCATCGGCGAGCGCAATGCGTGCATCGGCAGGATCGAGCTGCAGCAGCACCTGGCCCGCCCGCACCGGCTCGGTGTCATCGACGCGCAGCGCGAGAACGGTGCCCGGAACCTCGCTCGTGATCTGCACCACGTCGCCGTTCACGTAGGCATCGTCGGTCGATTCGTAGTAGCGAGCATCCAGCAGCCAGTACGCGAGCACCGCCACGCCGCCGATGAGCACCAGCGCGCCCAGAGCGAGGAAGCCGATGCGGCGGGCGCGATTGGCTGCGAGCGCGGCAGCGGCGGCCGACTGGGGAGCGGCCGTAGAGTCATTCATGGGACTCTCCAGATTCAGATCGGGTGGGTAGGTATGAGGCGCGCGGCTCGAAGCTGCCACCCACCGACAGCAGCAGCGTGATGCGCGCATCCGCCTGCGATGCCACGATGTCGACCATCGTCTGGCGGGCGAGCAGCACCTGGGTCTCGGCGTTCAGCACCGAGAGGTAGCTCGCGAGTCCGGCGCGATAGCGCTCCTCGGCGAGGGCATAGGCGGCCTCGGTCGCCGTGAGGGTGCGCTGCTGCTCGGCCTGCTCACGCGCGAGCGCATCGATCCGCGTCAGCTGATCGGCAACCTCCTGCACCGCCCGCAGCACGGTATCGTCGTAGGTGGCGATGGCCGCATCCAGCTGTGCCTCGCTCGCGCGATAGTCCGCCCGCAGCCGCCCGCCATCAAACAGCGGCAGACTCAGGAACGGACCGCCGCCGTAGCCGCGGGCACTCCATTGCACGAGGTTGTGCAGCCCGAAGGCACCGACGCCCGCGAGCGCCCGCAGGTTCACATCCGGATAGAAGGCGGCCCGCGCCGCGAGGCGCTGCGCATCGGCGGCATCGATCTGCCAGCGTGCCGAGAGCACATCGGGGCGGCGCGCGAGCAGGTTCATGGGCAGCGTGGTCGGAACGGGCAGCGCGGCCTCGACGTTCAGGCTCGGCGCGTGTATGCGCTCATAGGCGTCGGCGCCTTGCCCGGTGAGGGTGGCAAGCTGGTGCACGGCGAGCGCTGCGGCCGCCTCGGCCTGCTCGCGCGCCACTTGCGCCTGAGGTACCTCACCTTCGGACTGGCGCAGCTCCAGGCGCGTATCGAGCCCGGCGGCCACCCGCTCGCGCGTGATGTCGACGATGTGCTGGCGCTGCGCCTCGGAGCGCTGCGCGATTTCGGCCAGAGCGCGCTCACGGTAGAGCTCGATGTAGGTCTGCGCGATCGCACCGGCCAGTACCAGCTTGGCCTCTTCGTGATCCAAGTGCGCGGCGCGCGCCAGATCCTGTGCCCGATGCACCGCATCGGCCTGGCGCCCCCAGAAGTCGATGTCCCAACCGAGGCTGGCGCCCGCCTGGCCGAGTGAGAAGGTGTGTCCCGCATAGGGAGGCGGAATTGCGTAAGCGGCGGGGGCGCGCTGATAGGAGGCACTGGCCGCGAGGCTCGCATTCGGCAGCAGCCCGGCGCGTGCGCTCTGCACCTGCTCCAGTGCGCTCGCCAGACGCGCCTGTGCCTGTGCCAGGGTCGGGCTCGACTCGAGACCGCGCCCGATGAGCTGATCGAGCTGCGGGTCAGCGAACGAGCGCCACCAGGACTCGCTGCCTGGCGCGACGGCGGCACCGCGCAATCCGACCTGCTGCTCGCTGAGCGGCGCCGCATGCGGCGCCGGTGGCGGTGGGGGCAGCACGCAGCCGGCAAACAGCAGCGCGCTCAGTGCGATCAAGGAGAGGATACGCATGGCATGCCTCGCGCGCAGCGCTCTCAAACGGATGCCTTCGCGGCGGGCGCGTGTGCAGCTTCGACGTTCGCCTGCAGACGCGTGTTGAGCTTGCCGATCAGACGTTTGAACTCGTGCACCTCCTCGGTGCTGAAATCCCTCAGCGCCTCGTTGAGCTGGTCGACCACGATGGGAATGACCCCATCGAGTGCCTCGCGGCCGGCCGTGGTGATCTGCAGCCGCACCTTGCGGCGGTCGCGGTCGCGGCGCTCGCGCTCGAGCAGTCCCCGTTCGGCGAGCTGGTCGATCACCCGTGTGAGGGCGCCGCTGTCGTGCCGCAGCTGCCCGCAGAGGTCCTTGGGGTTCACCGCCACGCCATCGCGCACCGCCATGAGCACGATGTACTGCACGAAGCTGAAACCGCGCTCGGCGAGCAGTGGCTCGACCACGTCTGTCATCAGCGAGTAGGCGCGCCGCAGCAGATACCCGAGGCTCATCTGAGCGCGGAAGGTGCTCGCCTTGTAATACTGCTTTGGCATAATCTGTCCAGGCAATGACTGCTTGGGCAGCGATTATGCGACGGCACTGACGCGAGCGCAAGCGCCCGGCAGCGCTCGTCGAGACGGATCCGATCAGCCGGCTGTGGCCGTGGCCTGCCAGCCCCCGCCGAGGGCCTTGAAGATCCCGATCTGATCCTGGATGAGGGCGGCATCGGAGGAGGCGACCGCCGCATCGATGGCGACGAGCGTCTGCTCGGTGGTGAGCAGATCGAGCTGGCTCAGGGAGCCGGCCGAGAACTCGTTGCTCGCGATGTCGAAGGAGCGATGGATCTGCGCCTGTGCCTGCAGCAGCGCCTCGCGCTGCTCGAGCGTGGCACGGTATGTCACGAGTGCCTGCTCGGTCTCCTTGAGCGCCGTCAGCACCACCGAGTCGAAGGAGGCGAGGGCGGCAGCCTCGGATGCCTTGGCCTCGCGCACCTTGGCGCGCGCGCCGGCCTGGTTCGGGAAATTCCAGCTGATGGAGGGTCCGACACCCCAGACACGGCCGAGGTTGCTGGTGAGTTGCGGAATGGCAGTGGCTGCGCCGCCGTAGAAGCCGATCAAGGTGATCTTGGGATAGAGGTCGGCTACCGCTACCCCGATAGTGGCGGTGGCCGCGGCAAGGTGGCGCTCGGCCTGGCGCACATCGGGCCGACGCCGAATGAGGCTGCGGCCATCCCCGATCGGCATGAGCGCCGTGAGCTGCGGCGGGGTCTCGCAGGACTGCAGCTCGCGCGGGGCCTGCGTGGGGGTACGGCCGAGGAGTGCGGCGAGCTCAAAGAGCGCCGCCTGCCGAGCCCCCTCGAGGGGCGGAATGCTCGATTGCACCTGCGCCACGAGCGCTTGCGCGCGCGTGACATCGAGCTGCGCACCGGCACCAGCCTGGTAGCGCTTGGAGGTGATCTCGGACTCGTGGCTGACGATGTCGAGGGATTGATGGGCGACGCGCAGCTGCTCCCCGTACGCACAGATCGCCGCGTAGGCGCGCGCGGTTTCCGCCGCGACCACCACCCGCGTGCCATCGCGCGCCGCGGCGACCACGTCGGCGTTGGCGCTCGCCGCCTCGATCGCGCGATGAATCTGCCCGAACAGATCCACCTCGTAGGCCGCCTGCGCGATGTCCTCCCACAGCCACAGCCGCTGCGGCGCGTGCCCGCCGATCTCGAGGATCTCCTCGGTCGTGGGATCGCGCCCGTAGACCCCGCCGAAGCTCAGCTGCGTCTGCGGGTAGCGCGCGGCATGCACGCTCGAGAGCACCGCTCGGGCGGCGCTGAGGTTGGCATCTGCGGCGGCGAGGTCGCGGTTGGCGCTGAGCGCCTGCGTCACCAGCTGATCCAGCCGCTCGTCCTTGTAGAGCCGCCACCAGGCATCCGGGGGCTGTGCCGGTGATTCCAGGCGCGAGTCCAAGGATACCAGGGGCGCTTCGGCGCCCGCGGGCGCGGCGGGTGAGTGAAAATTCGGGCCGACGCGACAGGCACTGAGCAGCGCGAGTGCGCACAGCGGCGCGGCTCGATGCGCTGTCGCGCTCACGAGGGGCTCGGTCCGCGCGTCGGGAAGAGCGGCACCGCAGAGGCCGGTCCATGGGGAGCGGCCGCCCGGGCCACGACCACGAGCAAGGCGATCGCGGTGAGAAAGCCGATGGCGACGAATCCGTCCATCACGGCCTGCGTGGTGGCGGCGGCTCTGATGGCCGCGCCCAGCACCAGAACGCCTCTGTCCGCTGCGCCGGTCGGATCGATGATGCGCGTCGTGACCGCTGCATAGGCATGCAGACGCGCGAGCACCCGCGGGTCGCCGATCTGCACGTGCAGTCCGATCAGGTTGGATGCGACCTGCTCGCGCACCCGGGCGAGTGTGGTGATGAATGCCGTACCGATCTCCCCGCCCATGAGCCGTGCGGTCTGCAGGATGGCCCCGAAGGTGAGGGCGTCCTTGGGCTTGAGGTGCAGCACCCCGAAGAACACCACCCCCGAGAGCGCGAAGCTCTGCCCGAGCGCCTGCATCATGCCCGAGGGCAGGAACTGCCAGGAGCCCCAGAGCGGCGTGAGATTGTAGGCGACGATGAGACAGGCGATGCTGATGAAGATGAAGCCGATCGATGACACCAGGCGCGGATCCGAACGGCGCAGCATCAGCGCCGCGAGCGGACAGAACAGCAGCTGCGGCACGGCGATCCACACCAGCGTCTGACCGACCTCGAGGTCGCGATAGCCGCGTACGGAGCCGAGAAAGAGCGGGATGAGGTAGCTGGTGGAGAGAATGGTCAACCGCAGGAATGCAATCAGCACGAAGAGGCTCGGCAGCGGGGAGCTGAAGGCGACCTTGAGGTTGAACAGCGGGTTTGCCGCGCGCGCCTCGTGCAGCAGAAACGCCCCGAGCAGCACCGCACCGGCGAGCAGCAGTCCCCCTATGAAGCCCGAATGCAGCCAGTCGAGCCGATTGCCTTGATCGAGCGCTGCGTAGATGACCGCGAGGCCGGTGCCCCCGGTCAGCAGCGCGAACACATCGTTCGGCGGCTTCACCGTGATGGGCTTCTGCTTGATGCCGGCGCGCAGGCACAGCGACATGATCAGCGCGAGCGGCACGTTCTGCCAGAAGATCCAGCGCCAGGAGTGGTGCTCCGTGTACCAGCCCTCGAGGGAGGCGGAGATATTGAGCGAGAGCTCGAGATTGAGCGCGTAGATGGCGATGCCGAACGCCCAGAACCTGGGAGGCGTGTTGAGCAGGATGAAGCTCAGGGTGAGCGGAATGAAGCATCCGGTGGCGAGCCCGCCCAGGAACTGCATGCCAAGGAGCATGGGCAAGCTGGTGCTGTAGGGGGTGAGGAGTGAGATGACGGCAAAGGAGAGGGAGGTCCAGATGAGCACGCGGCGCGGGCCGAAGGCGGCGCCCATCCACACGGCGAACAGGGTCACGAACATCTGCGCCGCCGTCTGCGCGGTGGTGATCCAGGCGCCTTCGTCGAACCCGGCGCTCACCGCGCCACGGATATCGGCGAGACCGAAGCTCGAGAGCCGCCCGTTCAGCGTCGAGATGAAGGTACCCATGAGCACCGCCACGAGCCCCAGCCAGGGGATGGCGGTGGGCGGTGTGGGCAGCGTGGGCGCACTCAAGCCTGCCGGTGCCGCAGCGCTCGGCGGTGCTGCGGCGCTCGGCGGTGCCGCGGCGGCGCCGGTCTGTGAGGCGCTGTCGCTCATCGGCGCGGCCGGTCCGTGGCGTAGATGCGCGCCTCGACGGACATGCCGGGCACCAGGCGCGCGCCCAGACCATCCGCATCGTCGATGGCGATCTTCACCGGAATGCGCTGCACCACCTTGGTGAAATTGCCGGTGGCGTTATCCGGCGGCAGCAGGGCGAATTCGCCACCGGAGGCCGGGGCGAACGCGAGCAGATGACCCCGCAGCGTATGCCCGGGGAAAGTGTCCACCCTCACCTCGGCGCGCTGGCCGAGCGCCATGTGGGTGAGCTGGGTCTCCTTGTAGTTGGCGATGACCCACACGTTCGGCAGCGGCACGAGCGTCGTGATCTGAGTGCCAACGCCCACGAGCTCTCCGGGCTTGACCTGGCGCTGCCCGAGGACGCCATCCTGGGGCGCGATGATGCTGGTGTACTGCAGATTGAGCTGTGCCACGACGAGGGCGGCGCGCGCCGACTGCAGCGCCGCCTGAGTTTGCGCGAGCTGCGCATCGAGCACGCCGAGCTCGCGCGCGGCAGCCTGGGCGAGCGCGCGTGACTGCGCCAGTTGCGCGGTGAGCTCGCGGCGCGTCGTCTGCAGGCGCTCCCGGGCTTCGACGGAGGAGGAGCCGGTCTGCAGCAGCTGCTCCTGGCGGTGCACGTCGCGCCCGTTCTGCTCGAGGGAGGCGGCCGTGGAGAGCACCACGGCGCGCGCGGCCGCGACGTTGGCGAGCTGCAGCTCGTGCTGCGCCTTGAGGGCGCTGCTCTGCGCCGTGGCGGAGGCGATGCTCGCCTCGGCCTGCGATACCGCCGCCCGGTAATCATCATCCACCAGCCGTGCGAGTACCTGTCCGCGGCGCACGCGCTGGTAGTCCTGGATCGGCAGCTCGCGCACGTAGCCCGCCACCTTCGCGCTGATGGGTGTGAGATCAGCCTGCAGATAGGCATCGTTGGTGCTCTGCCAGCCCTCGCCGCCCTCCCAGCGATTCCAATTGGTGGAGACGATGATGATGATGGCGATCGCCACCACGAACACCAGGATGCGCCAGGCGAACTCGAATGCCCGGTTCCAATCGACCTTCGAGAGGATCATGCGCGCGCTGTCGATGCTTTTCGTCCGAGCATAGCAGTACGGGCACGCCGAGTCTTGCCCCTGCCGAGCGCGCGGTGGCGCGATTGGCCGCGGCTGCAGCGCTTCTTAGGGCGCCGCGCCGAGCGCCTGATACAGCGCCGCGGTGTCGGAGAGTCTTTGTGCTTGCACCTGCGTGCGATCGAGCGTGGTCTGCAGCTGCTGGCGCTGCGCATCGATGAGCGCGAGCTCGCTCACCCCACCGGCCGCATAGCGGTCGCTCGCCACGCGCGCGCTCGCTTGCGCCTCTTCCTGCGCCCGATCGCGCGCCTGCAGCTCGATGGCATCCTGCTCGATCGCACGCAGCGCATCGGCGACTTGCTCCAGCGCCTGAAGCACGGTCTGACGATAGCTTGCCGCGGCGGCCTCATAGGCATCCTCCGCGGATCGCTTGCGTGCCCGCAGCTGCCCGCCGCGAAAGAGCGGCTGCGTCAATCCCGCCCCGATCGACCATACGTCGACGAGATTGGAGAGCGCGGTGCCGTCGGGGCCGAAGCCACCGCTCAGCGTGATCTGCGGGTAGAGATTGGCGGTGGCGACACCGACGTTCGCGCTCGCCTGATGCAGCAGGGCTTGCGAGGCGCGCACGTCGGGGCGCTGCCAGGCGAGCCGCGCCGGCATGGTGAGCGGCAGCTCCGTGGGCAGTCTCAGCGCATCGAGCTGCGGCAGGGGCGGGGTTCCTTGCGCGGGCGTGTGGCCCAGATACACCGAGAGCTGATGATCGGCCTGTGCAAGCTGGATGCGCAGCGGCGGCAACAGCGCGCGTGTCTGCTCGACCTGGGTGCGCTCGGAGAGCAGCTCGGCCTCGGCAATGCCGCCGGCGCGCAGGCGTTGCTCGCTGATGGCGAGCTGCTGCTCCTGGGCGCCCAGCAGCCGCTCGCTCAACGCGAGCTGCGCGGCGAGTGAAGCTCGACGAATCGCCGCGGTGACGACGTTGCCGGCCAAGGTGAGCCGCGCGGCCTCGAGCTGGTAGCGCTCATAGTCGATCTGTGCGGCGAGGCCCTCGAGTGTGCGGCGATTGGCGCCCGCGAGGTCGAGCGTGTAGGAGACGCTGACCTGCGCCTCATACAAGGTGAATGGCGGGAAGGTGCGATTGCCCAGCAGGTTACCGATGCCGAAGGCCGCGGGATTCACCTTCTCGCGGGTGACATTCGCCGTGCCGCTCACCTGCGGCCACTCGCTGGCGCCGGCCTGTGCCGCATAGTCCTGGCGCGCCTGCGCGAGGCGCATGCTCGCTTCGGTGAGGGAAGGACTCGATGCAAGCGCCTCGCGCACCAGCTCATCGAGCTCGGCGCAGCCGAACGCTCGCCACCAGCTCCCGCCGAGAGAGGCCACCGGGACGAGCCGCTGCGCCTCGCCCCCCGCACCCTGCGCGGCCACGGTGCCCAGGGGTTGTGATCCGGGCGTGTAGCTTGCATCGGCAATCGGCGCGGGCTCGTGGAAGTCGGGCCCCGCGGTGCAGCCGCAAAGCATCGCGAGGCAGGCGAGGGGTGCGAGTCTGACTTGCATCGCTAGTCCAGCGTCCGCCGGTACACCCTCACGGCGATCCCCATGACGGCCACCATGAACAGCAGCATGGGCCAGACGTTCGGCCACAGATCCATCCAGCCGGCCCCCTTCAGCATGATTCCGCGCATGACGCGGTTGAAATAGGTGAGCGGCAGCGCGGCGCCGATCCACTGCGCCCAGCGCGGCATGCCGGCAAAGGGGACGATGTAGCCCGAGAGCAGAATGTTCGGCAGGAACCAGAAGAAGGTGAGCTGCATTCCCTGCAGCTGATTCTGCGCAAACGAGGACAGCATGATGCCGACCGACAGGCTCGCGCCGATGAAAAGCAGCGCGACGAGGTATACGCTGGCGAGGTTTCCCAGGATGGGGACTTCGAACACGAAACGGGCCGCGAGCAGGATGATGGTGACCTGGATCAGCCCGATCGCGATGTAGGGAACGATCTTGCCGGTGGTCACCTCCAGAGGCAGCACCGGGGTTGCGAGCAGATTCTCCATGGTGCCGCGCTCGCGCTCGCGCGTGACCGCGAGCCCGGTCATCACCACCATGGTCATGGTGAGAATGACGCCGATCAGCGCCGGGACCACGTTGTACTGGGTAATGGACTCGGGGTTGTACAGCCGGTGCACGCTGACACCGAAGGCTGCGGGGGCGGAGGCGGCGAGGCTCGAGAGCGGACCCACCAGGTCCTTGCGCAGCACCGACTGCGCGATCGCGGGCAGCGCCGACACGGCGGTGCCGACGGCCACCACGTCCGTTGCGTCGGCATCGACCTGCAGCAGCGGATGCGCGCCCTTGACGAGCTCGCGCGTGAAGCCCGCCGGGATCTCGAGCACGAACAGTACCCGGCCCTGAACCAGGGCATGCCGCCCCGCCTGCTCGTTGGGCAGCGTCGCGACGATGTCGAAATAGCCGGAGTTGCGCATGCCCGCGATGAAGCTGCGCGTGAACTCGCTGTAGTCGGAATCGATGACTGCGGTCGGCAGGTGCTTGGGGTCGAAGTTGATGGCGAATCCGAACAGGATCATCTGCATGATGGGCACGCCGATGATCATGGCGAAGGTGACGCGGTCGCGGCGCAGCTGCAGGAACTCCTTGATCACCACCGCCCACCAGCGCGCAAACGAGAATCTGCCGTCCATGTCAGTGCGCGGCCCCCGGCGCATCGCCGTGGGGCGCCTGCTGCATCAGATAGATGAAAGTATCCTCGAGACTGGTGCTGGTGGGCTCCACGCGCAGCCCGGGCTCGTGCGCGAGGGGCTCGAGCGCGGCGCGCAGCGCCGGCTCATCGGTGCCGCTGACGTGCATGGCATTGCCGAAGGCGACCGTCTGTGCCACTCCCGGCTGCTGGCGCAGGCGGTCGGCGAGCCCGACCAGGTCAGCACCGTGAATCACCCAGGTGCGCAGGGCCACCTTCTCGATCACCTCGGTCGCGCTGCCCTGCGCCAGGAGCCGGCCCGAGGCGATGTACGCAATCTTGTGGCAGCGCTCGGCCTCATCCATGTAGTGCGTGCTCACGAGCACCGAGATGCCGCGACCGGCGAGTCGATGCAGCTCTTCCCAGAAGTCGCGCCGCGCGCTGGGATCGACCCCCGCGGTGGGCTCATCGAGCAGCAGCAGCTGCGGCTCGTGCAGCAAACACGCCGCGAGCGCCAGGCGTTGCTTGTAGCCGCCCGAGAGCGTGCCGGCGAGGTCCCGGGAGCGCGCCTCGAGACCGAGGCCCGCAAGGGCGCGCTGCACGGCCTGCGCACGATCGCCGACCTGATACAGCCGTGCCACGAAGTCGAGGTTCTCGCGGATGCTCAAGTCGTCCCAGAAGGAGAAGCGCTGAGTCATGTAGCCGGCCTGGCGCTTGATCTGCGCGCTCTCGCGCGTGATGTCCGCGCCCAGGCAGGTGCCGCGGCCCGAGTCCGGCCGCAGCAGCCCGCAGAGCATGCGGATGCAGGTGGTCTTGCCGCTGCCATTGGGCCCGAGAAACCCGAAGATCTCTCCGCGCCGTACCTGCAGCGACACGTCCCTGACGACGTGCTTGGCCCCGAAGTGCTTGTTGAGCCCGTGCACGTCGATCGCGAGCTCGCTCACCGCCTGCTCGTTCATTGCCAGCTCACCAGCACCGGCTGGCCCGGATGCAGCTGCAGCGCGTCGGCGGCCTGCTGAGGTCGCGCCTCGATCATGAAGACGAGCTTGGCGCGCGTCTCGTTGCTGTAGATGTTGGTCGGGGTGTACTCGGCCTCATCGGACACGTAGCTGATGCGGGCGGCAATGGCATGCGCACAGCCGTCGCAGCGGATGAGCAGCCGGCGCCCGGCGCCGAGCGTGCCGAGAGCCGCCTCCGGCACGAAGAAGCGCACCTTCACATTCTGCGGCGGCAACATCCTCACCACGGGGCTGCCCGCCGGCACCCACTCGCCCTTGCGGTAGATGGTATCGAACACGAGCCCCTGCTGAAGCGCGTGCACCTGCTTCTGCTCGAGCTTCCACTGTGCTTGAGCGAGCGCCGCACGATCGGCCTGCACCTGCGCCTCCTGCGCACGGATCTGCTCGGTGCGGCTGGGCAGCCGTGCGACCTCGACCTGCGCCTCGAGCTCGCGCACGTGCTCCGCCGCGCTCGCGGCCGACTCGCGCGAGTCATCCAGCTGCCCCTGGGAGACACCCCCGGCCCGCCACTGCGCCTGATCGCGCTGCCACTGCAACCCGGTGCGTCTGGCTTCGGCACGCGCCTGCGCAAGCTGTGCCTGCGTGACGGCGATCTCGGGCGCCCGCTTGCCCGTCAGCAAATCCGCGAGGGTCGACTGCGCCGCCCGCAGCTGATCGCTCGCCTGCCGCACGGCGTCGGATTCGCTCTGCGACTCGAGCCGAAAGAGCAGGGCGCCGGCGCGCACCGTGTCGCCGCGCTCGACGGGGAGATCGAGCAGCTGTCCGGCTTGGGACGAGGCCATATACACGAAATCGCCTTCGACATAGCCCTGCACCGTAGGGGTCTGTTGCTGGGAGCAGCCCGAGCACAGCTCGAGCAGGGCAGCGAGGCTCGCGGGTGTGATCAACGCGCAGCGCCAGCGCGGTCGCCTCGGAGCTCTCATGCGCTGATGCCGTGAAGGAGCAGGGCGACGACGTGCCGCTCGAGGCTCGCTCGATCGAGAACCAGGTCCGGATTGAAGCGGCGCACCAGCCTGATGCTTGATCGCATCCGCGCGGCCGCCTGCGGCAGCATGATCAGTGCGAACAGGGAGATGAAAATCAGCCCGGGCGCGATCTGCGGGTTGATCTTGCCGCGCTCCTGGCCGCGGCTGATGCTGCGGCGAAGGGCCGCATTGGGGTCGGCCGGGATGCGCTTGAGGACCCTCTCGCGCAGCTGACCGCCTTCCTGAACGATCTCGCGCAACCACAGCGGCGCGAGCCACGGTGCCTGCTCCGTCAGATCAAAGAGTCGGACGGCGAGAGCCCGCACGAGCTCGGTCGGGTCATCCTGCTCGCTCTCGACCGGACCCCAGACCCGATGGATGAGCGGTGCCAGGCGCTCGTCGGCCACCGCATCGAGGAGCCTCTCACGCGTGTCGAACCAGTAGTGCACCATCGCCGAGGTGACCCTGCCCGCAGCGGCGATCTGCGCCACCGTGGTATTGGCGATGCCGCGCTCGGCGAACACACCGAGGGCTGCGTCGAGCAGCTGCTCGCGGCCTGCCGAATCGGCGCTGTGCGGACGGCGCCCCGGACGGCTCCTGCTGCGTGTGGCCATGTTCGCTGGTTACTTAATTAACTAATCAATTTAATACGCGCCGGCTGCGATTAAATCAACGAAATAATTAATTGTCAATGGGATCGGCCGTTGCCAGAGCAACACGGCGCTCGGCTATCATGAGCGGGCGCCGGGGTGGCGTGGCACTCGAGGTGCAGACATGAATCAACTTACGCGGCGTACGGCGCTCGGCATGGTCCTCGCGGGCACGCTGTTGCCGGAGCGGCGCGCCCGCGCGCAGCCGTCCCATCGGGAGCGGATCATCATCTCCGGTGCCTCCGGGCAACTCGGCGGTCAGGCGCTGAAGTGGCTGCTCGCCAAGGGCGTGCCGGCTCGGGATCTCATCCTGGTGAGCCGCACCCCGCAGCGGCTGGCCGCGTACGCGACCCAGGGTGCCAGTGTGCGCTTCGGCGATTTCAGCCAACCCGACAGCTTGCCTGCGGCGTATGCCGGCGGCACGCGCATGCTGCTGATCAGCATCGGCTTCAGCTCGCTGCCGCGCCCCGAGGCGCACCGGCGCGCCATCGAGGCGGCGAAGCACGCCGGGGTGCGGCACATCGCCTACACGTCGTGGATCGGGATCAGTCGGGGGGACAATGCGGGCATTGCCGTTGATCACCTCGCCACCGAAGATATACTGCGCAACAGCGGGGTAGCGTGGACCTTTCTGCGCAACTCGCTCTACATGGAGGTTCTCCTGCCCGCGGCTGCCAAGTTCGTCGCTGAGGGAAAGGCGGCGGCTCCGACCCACGAAGTGCGCATCGGTTTCGTTGCCCGCGCGGATTGCGCCGCGGCCGCGGCGGCTGCCGTGTCGAGGCCGGGACATGCTGATCGTGCCTACGACATCACCGGTCCCGCGCTGCTGGGCGTGCGCGAGGTCGCGAGGGCCGCTGCTGAGGCCAGCGGCAGACGCATCGATGTCGTCGTCGGCGAGTCCGGCGCAGCGCTCGTGAAATTCGGTGGACCCAGCGCGTCGGTCACGAGCACGGCGGTCGCCGATCTGACGGGCGCGCAGCCGATCTCCATCGAGCAATTTCTGACCGAGAACAGGAGCAAGCTGGTCTCGGGATCCGGTTGAACGGCGCGCTGGATGGCGCGGGAGTAGTCCTCAGATGCGTGTTCAGTTGCTTGCGGCGCTCGGCGCTGCGTCCCTGGCGATGACCGTCGGTTGCGTCGCCTCCTTGCAGAATGCCGACCACGCGGGCGCCCCGGCCGCCGCCGCGCCCGCAGATGCCGCCGAGCGAGCCGCTGATTGGACCTCCTATGGTCGCGACTACAGCGAGCAGCGCTACAGCCCCTTGAATCTCATCAATGCCGCGAACGTGAGCCGGCTGGGCCTTGCCTGGTTCGCCGATCTCAGCGAGCGCGGCGGCAGCTATGAGACGACACCCATCGTCGTCGATGGGCGCATCTTCGTCACCAGTCCCTGGAGCAAGGTCTACGCCTTTGATGCCCGAAGCGGCAAGCCGCTCTGGAAGTACGATCCCAAGGTCCCCGGCGAGTACGCCGTCAAGCTCTGCTGCGGCATCGTCAATCGCGGTGTTGCGTTCTGGAAGGGCAAGGTCATCTGGGGCACCCTCGATGGGCGGCTCATCGCGGTCGATGCGCAAAGCGGCGTGAAGATCTGGGAGGTGCAGGCCACCGACCCGCAGAAGGTGCTCTCGATCACCGGCGCGCCACGCATTGCGGACGGTCGCATCTTCATCGGCGAGGCAGGCTCGGAATTCGAGCAGCGCGGCTATCTCGCTGCCTACGACGCCGACAGCGGCAAGGAGCTGTGGCGCTGGTGGGCCGTCCCCGGGGATCCCGCCAAGGGCTTCGAGCAGCCCGAGCTCGCCTGGGCCGCCAAGACCTGGAGCGGACAGTGGTGGAAGGCGGGTGGTGGCGGCACCCCCTGGGATGCGATCACCTACGACCCTGTGACGGGGCTGGTGTATGTAGGCACGGGCAACGGTGCACCCTGGCCGGCGGAGATTCGCTCACCCGGTGGCGGGGACAACCTCTTCACCTCCTCGATCGTGGCGCTGGATGCCAGGACGGGCAAGTACCGCTGGCACTATCAGGAGACCCCGCGCGACAGCTTCGACTTCGACAGCACGCAGCAGATCATCACGGCGGACCTGGTCATCGATGGGCAGCGACGCCACGTGGTCATGCACGCGCCGAAGAACGGGATGTTCTATGTGCTCGACGCCACGAGCGGCCAGCTGCTCGCGGCCAAGCCCTACGTGCCGACGCTCAACTGGATGAGCGGGCTCGACGCCAAGGGCCGGCCGATCCTCAACCCCGAGGCCAACTACGGCAAGACCGGCCGCGGCTTCTATGTGGTGCCCTCCGCGGGCGGCGCGCACAGCTGGCATCCGATGGCCTACAACCCGCAAACCGGCCTGGTGTACATCCCCACCAACTACGGCAGCTTCCCGCTCTTCGCGGAGGCGGGCGCCAAGATGGGCAATCAGCTGCTCTCGATCAATGTGGCGAAGCGACCCCTCGATGCGCCGCCGAAGCTCGAGAACGCGGGTAACTACCTCCTGGCCTGGGACCCGGTGAAGATGCAGGCCGCCTGGAAGCAGCCCCTCGGCAGCGCTCGCGCCGGGGTCCTCACCACCGCCGGCAACCTGGTCTTTCAGGGCTTCGCCCCCTTCGGCTTCGGCCCGCAGGCCTCCGCGGCGCAAGCGGCCTCATCGCGCATCTTCGCTGCCTACCGCGCCGACACCGGCGAGCGGCTGTGGACCGCAGAGACGCAGGGAGGAATCGTCGGCGGTCCGGTGAGCTATGCCATCGATGGCGAGCAGTACATCGCGGTGGTGGCGGGCACCAGCGGCTTCGGCGGCTACTGGGCA
Organism: Steroidobacteraceae bacterium; assembly: GCA_035504015.1. Classification (GTDB taxonomy): domain Bacteria; phylum Pseudomonadota; class Gammaproteobacteria; order Steroidobacterales; family Steroidobacteraceae; genus JASHUC01. The sequence continues at coordinate 326 of DATJSR010000079.1, read as the reverse complement.
CCGACCTACTCGCGCCTGCTGGTTTACAAGCTCGACGGCAAGGCGATGCTGCCCGCGATGGCCCCTTACTCGCCCCCCGTGCTCAATCCGCCGGCGAATTTCGGCGATGCGGCGCTGCTCGCACGCGGCGAGCAGCAGTACACCGAGCATTGTGCCAGCTGCCACGGCAACACCACCCCCCAGGGGCGCGTGAGCAGCGTCTTCCCGGATCTGCGCTATGCCGGGGCGCTGTGGGCGGCGCAGGCCTTCAGGGCCATCGTCATCGACGGCGCGCTGCAGGCGGATGGCATGGTGTCCTTCGCCAAGATGCTGACCCCGCAGGATGC
>DATJSR010000078.1:0-6383 GCA_035504015.1 Steroidobacteraceae bacterium | reverse complement strand
CCCTTGGTGGTGCCGAGCGTGGTCAGGTAGTTGTTCGCCGCGAGCGCGGCATAGACATCGCTGCCGGTGACACCGAAAGCCGCCATGCGCTCGGGGTCGAGCCAGGCGCGCAGCGCGAATTGCCGGCCACCGACCACCTCGGCGGTCTGCACGCCCGGTATGGAGTCGAACTGCGGCTTGACCTGACGCACCACGTAATCCGTCACGCCGTTGAGCGGCAGCACATCGCTGATGTAGCCGATGTACAAGGTGTCGGTGGTCTGACCGGTCGAGACGGTCAGCACCGGCTGCTGGGCCTGGGGCGGAAGCTGGTTGCGCACCGAGCTGACCTTGGTGCTGATCTCGGTGAGCGCGCGATTGGCGTCATAGTTGAGGCGCAGAGTGGCGGTGATCACGGAGACGCCGGTGCTGCTCGAGGAGGCGAGATAGTCGATGCCTTGCGCCTGCGCGATCGCCGCCTCCAGCGGCTGGGTGATGAAGCCGGCCATCGTCGCCGCATCCGCGCCGTAGTAGGTCGTGCTCACCGTGACGATGGCGCTCTCGGTCTGCGGGTACTGCGTCACCGGTAGCTCGAAAATCGCGCGCACCCCGAGCACCAGGATGAGCAGGCTCAGCACGGCCGAGAGCACCGGCCGCTCGATGAAGAGATCGGTGAGCTTCACCCTAGTCCTCTTCCTGCGGGCTCGGGTGCGCCTCATCGAGCGGCGCCACGGAGTTGTCGACCCTGACCGGCGTGCCGTTCTTGAGCTTCAGCTGCCCGCTGGTGACCACGAGGTCTCCGGCGGCGACGCCACGCAGCACGGCCACCTGATCGCCGCGGGTGGGACCGAGAGTGACGAAGACCTGCTGTGCGAGCAGTGCGGCACCCTGCCGGCGGGCAATGAAGACGGTGGAGCCGTAAGGGTTGTAGGTGATCGCGGTCTGCGGCAGCGTGAGGTAGCGCTGCGGGGCGCCCGAGGCCACCGCCACGCGCACGAACATGCCGGGCAGCAGCAGGTGGCGCGGATTGTCGATCTGCGCCTCCGCCTGAAAGTTGCGTGTGGCGGTGTCGATCAGCGGATCGAGCGCGTTCAGCGCGCCGGGGAAGCTCGCCCCCGGAAAGGCGTCGCTGCTGACGCTCACCCGCAGCCCGGGGTGCGTGCGGGCGAGCTGCTGCTGTGGCAGGCGAAAGTCCACGTACAGCGGGTCGAGCGCCTGCAGCGTCACCACCTTGTCGCCCGGATTGAGGTACTGGCCCGGGTTGACCGTGGTGATCCCGAGACGGCCGGCGAAGGGCGCGCGTAGCGTGCGCTTGGCCACGGTAGCCCGCTGGGCATCGGCTTGCGCACGACGGTTCTTCAGATCGGCCTCGTCCGCATCGAGTTGCGCCTGGCTGATCGCCTGAGCCTCGAGCTGCTTGCGATCGCGCTCGAGCACGGTGGCCGAGAGCTGCGCGGCGGCCTCGAGCGAGCGTAGCGTCGCGATGTCCGTATCCGCATTGAGCTCGACGAGCGCCTGTCCGGCCTTCACGTCCTCGCCCGAGTGAAAGTGCAGGTGGCGGACCATCCCCGCCAGCTCGGTGGTCACGTTGACGCCGCGCACCGCGCGCAGCGTGCCCACGGCCTCGATCTGCGGTTGCCACTCCGAGTAGTCGGCGCGCATGGCGCTCACGGTCTCGGTCGGCGTCGCGTTCTTGCTCAGCGCCTCACGGATGAAATGATTGATGACCAGATGAAATCCCACCAGCGAGCCGAGCAGCACGCCCACACACACGAGCATGATCGTCATGCGCCGTCGCAGGCGCGGATGCGCTGCGTTCATCGATTCCACCAGCCGCCACCGAGCGCCTGCAGCAGCGTGGCGCTGTCGGCAAAGCGCGCCGCCAACGCCTGCACGCGCGCCTGATGTGCCTGGGCGTACTGACGCTGCGCGATGAGTAGCGTCACGTAGCTGACGGCCCCGAGCTGGTATTGCTTGCCGACGATGCCGAGCGAGCCGGCGGCGGACTGCTCCGCGGCTGCCTGCGAGCGCAGCGCGCGCGCATCGCTCTCGAGCGCGCGCAGCGTGTCCGCCACCTCCTGCAAGGCACTGAGCACGGTCTCGCGGTACTGCGCGGCGGCCTCATCCAGATTGGCCGCGGCAGCGCGGCGCTGTGCGAGCAGCTGCCCGCCGTGAAAGAGCGGCTGGGTGAGGCTGCCGCCGATGTTCCAGGCGGCGGTACCCGGCTTGAAGAGCTCGTTCGCGGCGAGCGACTCCGTGCCGATGAGACCGGTGAGATTGAGCTGGGGGTACAGATTGGCAGTGGCCACCCCGAGCTGTGCGCTCGCCTGATGTAGCTGCGCCTCGGAGGCGCGAATGTCGGGTCGCTGGCGCACCAGCCTCGCAGGCACGCTGAGCGGCAGCTCGGCCGGAAGATGCAGATCCTCCAGCGTGAGCGCGGGCGCGCCCGCCGCAGGCGGCTGTCCCAGCAGCACCGCCAGGCGGTGCTGGGCCTGGGCGAGGGATTTCTCGAGCCCCGGCAGGCTCGCCTCGGTCTGCGCCACCTGCCCCCGTTGGGTGAGCACGTCGGCCTGCGAGGCGGCTCCGACGTGCTGCTGGCGCTGCACGACATCGAGCTGGGAGCGCTGGGTCGAGAGCGCCTCGGTGAGGGCGGTGATCTGCGATTGCAGCGAGGCCGCATCGATCGCGGTGGTGACGACGTTGCCGATGAGGCTCAGGCGCGCCGCTTCGAGCTCCCAGCGCTCGTAGTCCCACTGCGCGCGCTCGGCCTCGAGCTGGCGGCGCGAGGCACCGAACAGATCCACTCGATAGGACACGTTCACCGCCGCGTCGTAGAGGGTGAAGATGCTCGAGGGGAAGCTCGGCAGACCGAAGGCTGCGCCCGGCACGCGCTCGCGCGTCGCCTGCGCCTGCGCATCGACGGTGGGCAGCAGGGCCGAGCGCTCGGCGAGATAGTTCTCGCGGGCCGCTCGCAGCGTGGCCTCAGCGGCGGCGAGATTGGGACTGTCGTGCAGCGCCTGCTGAATCAAGCGATCGAGCGCGGGCGACTGGAAGAGCTCCCACCAGCTGGCCGGTACGTCCTCGCCGAGCTCGAGGGTCTGTGCCGCTCCGCCAGCCCCCGGGGAGCCGACGGTGGCGCTCGGCTGCGTGCCCGGCGTGTAGTGATCGACGGCGGGCGCAGGCGGTGCATGAAAGTTGGGGCCGACGGCGCAGGCGGCCAAGCTGATACAGCCCGCCGACGCCAGCGCCGCCCGGGCGAGGGCTGTAACGCGCATGCACGACACCGATTGGGAAAGCCGACACCGTACCGGCGAAGCTTGCCGCGTGCAACGTCAGCGCACCACGAAGTAATGAATGCGGTTGGCCCCGGGTATCTTTTCGGCCACGCCGACGAAGACGTGCCGGCTCAGCCACTCGTGTGGCCCTTCGGGGGCCTCGAAGCGCGGCGCCACGCGCATGTAGTACTCCTCGGGGCTCACCGGCTCGTTGCGCGCCATACGTGCCATCACCTCCTCGCTCCCCCAGCGATAGCCGCGGTTCTGCATGTAGATGATGGCGCCGTCATCGGCCTCGAGCAGATAGCGCGCATCGAAATCGAGCACGCCGTTGGGGCGCACCAGGGGGAAATCGCCCCCCGACATCGGAACGACGCGGCCGTTGAGCCGCGGGCCCTCGATCCTCCCGGAGGCCGCATACACGGCCCCGCGCGTGGCGCCCTGCGAGGTAGGCTTGACGAAGCGCAACCCGGCGAGCTCGATGGAGATGGTAAAGGCATGCTCCAGCCGTGGCTGGAAGGGATGCGGAATGAATGACATGGGAAGCTCCGGGGCAGCGGCCTGCGATCTTGCGAGATCTTAGGCGCTCTGCGGGGGCTCGGCATCGGCACGGGGCTCGGTAGCCGGGTGCAGCTCGCGGGCCTCCAGGTCCGCGAGCTGCTCGAGCAGCTCCGCGGCAATCCCGAGTAGCCGTATCTCGGCGGCTGTGAGCGTCTGCGCCATCACTGTCGCCAGCCAGCGGTTCTGACGGCGCGCATCCTCGATGAGCAGCTGCCGCCCGCGCTCGGTCGCTTCGATGAGCAAGGCGCGCCGATCGAGTTGATCGGGCTCGCGGCGAATCAGACCCTGCTCCTCGAGCTCGGCGATGATGCGCGTGAGCGACTGGGGCTGCAGGCGCTCGAGCGCCGCGAGCTCGGAGGCGGTGAGCGGGTGATGCGCGCGCGCCAGGCGCCCGAGCAGGCTCAATTTGGTGGCCGCGATGCCGTGGGGCGCTCGCATCCCCCGCAAGCGCCGCGCAAGGCTCGCCACGCCGCGCCGCAGCTCGTTTGCGACGGGCACGGCGGCCCCTGTCGGCAAGTCGCTGCCCGCCTCGCGATCGGCGCGGGCATTGAAGGTGCTGGCTTCGGGGCCTTCGCCGTGCATGGCGTCGCCTCAGTAATAGCGCTGAAAGCGCGCCCAGGCGAGCTGCAGATCGAAGCGCAGCCCGCGACAGATGAAGATCGGCCGATCGCGCTCGTAGGGCATGGCATAGGGTGTGCCGAAGCTGCCGACCGTCTGCACGTCAGCGCACAGGCGTCGCCAGCGCTGCGGATCGCCGTTGACGTGGATGACGTTCTCGGCGGAGGACGGATGCGGACCCCAGAGGAAATACTGGTTCTGGCCGCTCGATGCCGGTGGCAGGCCATCCGCAGCTCCGTAGACATCGAGCGCGGCGGCCTCGCCATAATTGGTCGCGAGTATCGCCGTGCGCGTGCGCTCGGCCGGCGGGAGCGAGTGATACACGCGCGCCACCTGCTGCTCGAGTGCGCGCCAGCCGAGCTCGTCGGAGAAGACCTGCGTCAGGGGTGCCCCGACCGCGGCGCGCTCGTCTGGCGCAGGCCGCAGATGCGTGCGCGTGAGGTACTGCGCAAGCGCAGGCGGGTCGAGAAGCGGGAGCACGACCGGCAGCGCCACGAGCGTCAGCAGCCCCGCCAGCACCAGCCATCCGGCCCGCACCCAGAGGGCGAGGCGTTCGAGCACCGGGGCGCCGAGCGCAAAGAGCGCCGGGTAGGCGGCGAACAGGTAGTAGTCCTTGCCGTGGGCAAACCAATCGATGACGGCGCTCACCCCAAAAGCGATGGCGATGAAGCGCAGCGCGCGCAGGCGCGGCACGAGGAAGACAGCGACGAGACCTGTGAGCCACAGCGGGGCGAGCAGCGGATTGAGCGCCATGATCTGCTGGATGGCGAACCGCAGCGGGTCGCCGGTGAAATTGTCGCGGGCGTGATGCGCCACGACCGTCAAAAAGGGCCAACCGTGATGCCATTGCCAAAGCAGGCTCGGTGCCGCGATGGCGAGCGCGATGGCCACACCGAGCCAGCACTCGCGCCAGGCGAGCAGGCGGCGCGAGGCCGTCAGGACCACGCCCACCGCGAGCCCCACGAGCCACATCACCAGTCCGTACTTTGCCTCGAGGGCGATCCCCGCAATCACCCCTGCCCACAACAGCGCTGCTCGCTCCCCGCGGACGGTGGCGCACGCGATGGCGTAGGCGCACGCGGTCCAGGCGAGCGGCTCGAAGGTCTCAGTGGTGAGGAGCGTGCTGACGCCGATCAAGGCGGGCGCAAGCGCGACCGATACCACCGCGAGCACGATGCCGCCGCGCCCTGCTCCCGCCAGGCGGGCGAGCGCTGCGACGAGCGGGATAAGCGCAGCCGCGGCGATCACCGCGGGCAGCCGCAGCAACCAAGCATCCGTTCCTAGCATCTGCGTGGCGGCGGCCAGCAGGGGCACCAGCGGCGGCTGATCCACATATCCCCAGTCCGGGTGCCACCCGCAGACGATGAAATAGAGCTCGTTGCGGAAGATGTCGTAGCGGCCGGCCGTGGCCAAGTGCGCCGCAGCCGTGAGCGCCGCCACCCCCCAGACCCAGCGCTGTGCCACAGGCTGCGTCGGGTCGAGGCCGGAGGGTAGCGGCGCCGCAGCCGCAGGCAGGGCAGACTCCGGGGCCTGCGCTGACACCGATCCAGATAATACGCTCATACGTATTATTTATCAGGGTCAGAGCCGCGAGGCAAGCCCTGCGGCGTCCGTACAATGTTAGAGGTTCTGCGGAATTTCTGCATTTTGGCGCCCCTTTGACCTACGCTGCGCCCTGGCGCTGCCTCATAAATGATATGCACTTGAATAATACGCCGGCGGCCTGACCCCCAGCCACTACCCGTCGAGCAGCCAGCCTCCTCGTGCCCCACGGTCACGCGGTATTCGCGCGCTGTGCATGCCCAGGCAGCCTTCTCCGGAGCAAGCCTTGACGGGCTCGGCCGATAGCCCTACCGTCGCTTCTCCTCCGCTCGTTCAACCATTGGGGTAGTGCCGTGGCCTGGGAAACTCCCGAGTTCGTCGAGATCAAGATGGATGCCGAGATCAACT
>DATJSR010000077.1:0-12251 GCA_035504015.1 Steroidobacteraceae bacterium | reverse complement strand
CAGCCTGGTGGCGGCAACACTCGCGGGCATCCGCGCACTGCGCGAGGCGAATGTGCCGTTCGACCGCGCGGTGCTCATCTCGGGGCAGGATTATCCGATCAAGTCGCGCAGCCGCATCCGTGAGTTCCTTGCCGCTCATCCGCAGCAGGAGTTCATGGAGTCGTTCGCGTTCGCGACGCCCAACCGCTGGAGCGATTACGGCGGCCCTTATCAGGCCATGGCGCGCGCCACGCACTGGCATCTGCAGCTGCGCGGCCGCTGGCTGCACACGCGCCTGCGGCGCCGCCTGCCGCTCGGTATGCAGCCCCACGGGGGATCGCAGTGGTGGTGCCTGACGCGCGCCTGCGTGGAGTACATCGACGAGTTCTGCGCGGCGCACCCCGAGGTCGTCAGGTACTTCCACCACGCGTTCATCCCCGATGAGATGTTCTTCCAGTGCATCGTGGCGAACTCACGCTTCGCGGCGCACCTGGCAGCCGACAACCTCACGTTCGTCGATTCCAGCAGCCCGACGCCGCCGTGGCCCACCACGCTCGACCGGCACTGGTTCCAGAGGCTGATGCAGTCCCCCAAGCTGTACGCGCGCAAGTTCGACGTAAAGCTCGATGCCACGATCCTCGACATGCTGGATGAGGCCATCGCGGAGGCACCCCAGGCTGGCGGGCGAGCGCCGTCCGTGCGCGCGAGGCTGCGGTAGGAGCTCTCGAGCGCCTCTGCAAGAGGTCCGCGCCGACCGGCCCTTGCCGCCCCCGGCAGGCCGGGGGGAGACTAAGCCGATGCCGCGATCCCAGCTCCCCGACTGGGCGATCGATCTGTCGGTCTCGCTCGAGAGCGGCGCCTGCTGCCAGGCCGTGCTGCATGGGAACGTCCACGATCGCTTCGCCATCGGGGGACGCTTCGTCGCCCTCGACCGCTTCATCCAGGATGAGATGCTCGCCGGCGCGGAGGTGATCTTCAGCTACGATCTGGGCAACGGGCTCACCGTCGAGCGAGGCGAGCGGCGCCTCGCCCAATGGGTTCCTGCGGTGATGCGCACGCTGCCGCAGCAGCCGCTCGAGGCCGTGCGCTTCGTCGGTCGGTACCTGCGCTATCTCGGCAACCTCAATGCCGTCGGCCAGGCAGATGTGCCGCGCGTCGCCGTCATCGTGCGCGGCATCGATCAGCTGCTGCCTGCCGATGCGGCAGGCTTCGAGCACGCGAGCCTCGCGTATCTGGTGCGCGAGTGGGCGCTGGCGACTCCCTTCATCCAGTTGCCCTTCACCAGCCTGCTGATCGCGGACAATCTCGCCGAGCTCGAGCCGCTCATCGTCTTCTCGCCGCAGGTCAAGCTGGTGCGCATCCCGCTGCCCGCCGTGCGCGAGCTCGAGTCGGCGCTGCAGCTGCTGCAGCAGGCGCATCCGCGAACCATCCCGGCCGAGAGTGACTTGGGTGCGCTCGCGGCCGCGGTCACCGGCGTGTCGGTCAATACGCTGCAACAGGTCGCGAAGCTGCGCGCCCATGCCGGCCAGCCCCTGCAGTCCGAGGATTTCGCATCCCTCAAGAAGGAGATGGTCGAGCGCGATGCGCCGGGACTCATCGAGTTCGTCGAATCGAGCCGCACGCTCGATGACTACCACGGTCAGGAGGCCCTCAAGCGCTGGCTGCGGCAGGACATCGCCCTGTGGCGCCTCAACGATGTGCGGGCGCTGCCCATGGGCTATCTGCTGTGTGGGCCGATCGGCACGGGCAAGACTTTTCTCGTCGAGTGCCTGGCCGGTGAGGCTGCAGTGCCGGTCCTCAAGCTCAAGAACTTCCGCGACAAGTGGATCGGCTCGAGCGAGGCGAATCTCGAGAAGATCTTCCGGCTGATTCGCGCCCTGGGCCGCTGCATCGTCTTCGTGGATGAAGCGGATCAGACCCTCGGGAGGCGCGACTCGGGTAGCGGGGATAGCGGGCTCTCGGGGCGCCTGTACTCGATGATTGCACAGGAGATGTCGAACACCGACAACCGCGGCCGGGTCATGTGGGTGTTCGCCTCCTCGCGGCCCGATCTGATCGAGGCGGACCTCAAGCGCCCGGGCCGCATCGATGTGAAGATCCCGATCCTCCCGGCGGCCACGGCCGCTCAGGGCGCCGCGCTCGTCGAGGCGCTCGCGGGGCGCTATGGGCTCGAGCTCTCGGCGCGCGATCTCGAGAAGCTGCACTCGGCGTTGCCCGAGCTGCTGACACCCGGTGCGGCGGAGGCCCTCGTCGTCAAGGCCTACCGCCTGGCGCGCACCCAGGCAGTCTCCGCAGTGGGCGCCCTCGAGCGCAGTGTCGAGGGCTATCAGACCGCGATACCGCGCGATGTGCTCGAGCTGCAGATTCGGCTGGCGATCCGGGAGGCGACGGATCTGGCCTTCGTTCCCCCGGAGCTGCAGCGCTTCGGCTGAGCTAAGGCGGGTGGGCGGCGATCCCAAAAGCGCCGAGGGGCTACTGAAAGCTCATGCGCACGTCCTCCGGCGTGAGCTGCCGCGCGCTCTGCTCGTCGGGGCCGATCTCGAGAACCTGTCCGGGACCCACCATGCAGCGCTCGAAGCGCCGGGAAACGGCGTAGCGGGCCATCTCGCCCTCGAGCGCCGCGGCTGGCGTCGGGTAGGCCTGCACCGTTCCGTGCAGCACGAACAGATCGATGTGGCGCGGCGCTCGCAGGCGCACCGCGAAGGTTGCGGCATTGGAGTCGAACTCGTGGCCCGCGGCCCGTACGTGAAAGGGCCGGGCGAGCTGCCCCACGACGCTGAAGGTGGCCTTGCCCTGGGAGAGCAGCACCGCGCGCAGGTGCTCCGAGTACAGCACGCTCAGGCGGGTGTCGCCGCCGAGCACGATGCGGCTGCCATCCTGCATCAGCAGTCCCCGCCGGGCGCCGGGGTCGGTGGCAAAGCTGTCGCCCAGGGCCTCGATGAGGCCCGGCTCGCGCGGCTGGAACTCGAGCAGGCCCGGCAGGTAGTGGCGAATGGCAAAGAGCGGTGCAAGGGTGAGGAGCGCACAGACGAGCACGACCGCGAGATGCTCGGCGCGCTTGCGCCGGGGCCGCGTCTCGAGCATTCGCGGATCGATGGGAAAGAGCGCCGCGAGCACGGCCAGCACATCGGGGCCGTGCCAGTCGGCGGCGGCCCTGGCAATGAGCGTGCGATGGCCGGGTCGGCGCAACCAGCTGACAAGCTCCCGCCCCTCGCTCTCGCGCAGCCCGCGCCGCAGGCGCGCAAGCCACGCCAGGGCTTCCTCGCGTGCGCGCCGCCGTCCCGGAAAGGCAAACCTCATGCCTGAGCCTTGCGCGCTGCCGCGCGCGATGTATCAGCGCTCGCTGCAGCGATAGCTCGCCCGCGAGAGCCATTCGGGACTGACCTCCACACCCCAGCCGGGGGCCGAGGGTATGCTGACGTGGCCGTCGCGCACGGCATACGGGTCCTCGACGAACAGGCCCTGCTGCCAGGGATAGTAATCCGTGCCCTCGATGGAGAGCTCCAGATACTTGCCCGCGTTCGGGATGGCGCCCAGCAGGTGCATCGTACAGAGCGTCACGAGCGACAGATTCGCGCTGTGCGGGGTGCAGGGCAAGCCCGCCGCTGCTGCCATGCGCACCACCTGCAGCGTGCGCGAGATTCCGCCCATGTACATGACATCGGGTTGCACGATGTCGACGGCGCGCATCTCGATCATGCGTGCCCACGTCGCCAGATCCCAGTCCTGCTCACCGCCGGTGACATCGAGCGCGAGCGCATCGGTCACGCGCTTGGTCTCCTCGAGATGCCAATAGGGGCAGGGCTCCTCGAAGTGGCCGATGCCCTCCGCCTCGAGCAGCCGTCCCACCTCGATCGCACGGGGCGCAGAGAAGCCGCTGTTGGCATCCACGAGCTTCGCCACGCCGCGGCCGAGCGCGCGCGCCACGCGCGGCACGATCTGCTCCGTGCGGCCGGGCCATTCGTCGACATCGTGACCGCACTCCGCGCCCACGCGCCACTTGAAGGCATCGAAGCCGAGCGCATCGCGCAGACGCACGAGACGCTCGGCCTCGGCATCGGCGGAGATGTCGCGGCGCATGGAGGAGGCGTAGGCGCGCAGGCGCCGCGGTGACCCCCCGAGCAGCTCGACCACGGGCTTGCCCTCGAGCTTGCCGCGCAGATCCCAGAGCGCCGTATCGAGCCCGGCGAGCGCGCGGCAGCGATAGCTCCCCGGAAACTTGTGCTCGCGCTCCTCGATGCGCTCGATCAGCACGTCGATGGGCCAGGTCTCGGCGCCGAGCGCCCAGGGGGCGACCTGGCGGTGAAAGATGCTTGCGGTGATGTCGGCGTTGTAGGTCGAGGTCTGGCCCCACCCGATCGCACCCTCATCGCTGGTGAGGCGCACGAAGCAGACGAACTCGTTGCCGAAGGTCTCGAGTCGCGCGATTCTCATCGCACCGCCGTAGCGGAGGGTGCGCCGGCCGCCGTGCCTGCCGGCGCGCCGTAGCGGCGCCGCAGGAGGTAGCCGCCCATCATGGCGAGGGCGCTCAGAATGCCGAAGATGAGCGGCACCCGCTGATCGGCGATCAGCCCCATCGCGGCCAGAATGGCGAGCATCCCGACGATGGCGACGATCGTGAGATAGGGATAGCACCACATGCGCATGCGCAGCCGCGCCGGGTCCTCGCGCTCGAGACGGGCGCGCAGCCGCAGCTGCGCGAGCCCGATCAGCAGGTAGACGAAGATCGCCACCGTGCCGTAGGAGTTGACCAGGAACGCGAAAACTCCCTTGGGCGACACATAGCTCATCACCACGGCGAGATAGCCGAACACGGTGCCGGTGAGGATGCCGAAGACGGGTACGCCGCGCGAGCTCAGGCGCGCGAGCGCGCGCGGCGCATCGCCGCGTTGGGCGAGCGCCATCAGCATGCGTGAGGAGCCATACAATCCGCTGTTGAGCGCCGAGAGCACGGCCGTGAGGATGACCGCGTTCATGATGTGAGTGGCACCGCGAACGTGCAGCACCCGCAGGGCGCTCACATACGGCTGCGCCATGCCTGGATCGTTCCAGGGCAGCAGCGTTACCACGATGAAGATCGAGCCGATGTAGAAGACCAGCACGCGCGAGATCACCGAGTGCACCGCGCGCGCCACCGCCTGCTCGGGCTCCGCGGACTCTGCGGCGGCCACCGTGACCAGCTCGGCGCCGAAGTAAAAGCCGGTTGCCGCCACCGCTCCGGTGAGCACGGGGATGAAGCCGTGCGGCATGAAGCCGCCGTGGGCGGTGAGGTTGCCCAGACCGCCGCTCGCGCCGGGCCAGCCGCCGATGATGACGGCGACCCCGATGCACAAGAACACGGTGATCGCCGCGACCTTGATCGAGGCGAACCAGTACTCGGCCTCACCCCAGCTGCGCACCGAGAGCAGATTGAGCAGGGTGAACACGAGGATCAGCCCCAGGGTGAGCACCCAGGGTGCGACGTGAGGGAACCAGAAGTTGAGCAGCCCCGCTCCGGCGACCGCCTCCATGGCGACGACCATGAGCCAGAAGTACCAATACATCCACCCGGTGAGGAAGCCCGCGAGCGCCCCGAGAGCGAGGCGGTTGTACTCGTAGAAGCCGCCGACCGCGGGGTAAGCCACCGCCATCTCGCCCAGCATGCGCATGACGAGCACCACCAGAGCGCCGGTGATGGTGAATGAGATGACCGCGGCGGGTCCGGTGGCCTTGACCACCACGCCGCTGCCGACGAAGAGCCCTGCGCCGATGACGCCCCCGAGGGCGATCATCTGCATGTGCCGCCGCCGCAGGTTGTGGCGCAGCCCCACGAGGGCCGGGGCGGCGGCGTTCGCGCCAGTCCCGATGGGCGCGCCAGCCGCGCCAGCCGCGCCAGCCGCGCCAGCCGCGCCGGCCGCGCCGGCCGCATCGGTGGAGGCGCCCGGAGGGCCCTCACCGGGGGCGAATGTCGGCGTGGTTCCCATTAAAATCTAGCGCTCGACCCGATACACAGAAGGAGAAGGCCGGTGACTGGCAAGCAACGCATGACTCCCGCAGAGGCGCTCGTCGAGACACTGGCCAGCCGTGGCGTACGCGAGGTATTCGGCATCGTCGGCTCGGCCTTCATGGATGCACTCGACATCTTCCCCGCCGCCGGCATCCGCTTCATCGCGGTTGCCCACGAGCAGGGTGCGGGGCACATGGCGGACGGCTATGCCCGCATCTCCGGACGGCACGGCGTGTGCATCGCCCAGAACGGTCCGGGCGTTACCAACTTCGTGACCGCGGCCGCCGCGGCCTACTGGGCACACTCCCCGGTGGTCTTCATCACGCCGGAGACCGGCTCGATGACCTTGGGACTCGGGGGATTCCAGGAGACCGAGCAGCTGCCGATCTTCTCGAAGATTACAAAGTACCAGGGCCACGTCAACAATCCCGCGCGCATGGCCGAGATCGCCGCGCGCTGCTTCGATCGCGCGCAGCTCGAGATGGGCCCGGCGCAGCTCAATATCCCGCGCGATTATTTCTACGGCGACATCGAGGTGGCGATTCCGCCGCCTGTCACGATCGGGCGCGGGGCCGGGGAGACGGCCGCCCTCGATGCTGCGGCCGAGTTGCTCGCGGGGGCGCGCTTTCCGGTCATTCTCTCCGGCGGCGGCGTCATCACCAGCGACGGCACGAAAGAGACCATCGCCCTCGCCGAGCGGCTCGATGCCCCCGTCTGCAACAGCTATCTGCACAACGACTCGTTTCCAGCCTCGCACCGACTGTGGGCCGGGCCCTTGGGCTATCAGGGCTCCAAGGCGGCGATGAAGCTGCTGGCGCGGGCGGATGTGGTGCTCGCGCTCGGCACGCGCCTCGGGCCCTTCGGTACCCTGCCGCAGCACGGGCTCGATTACTGGCCGACGGCCGCCAAGATCATCCAGGTCGACGCCGATGCGCGCATGCTCGGGCTGGTGAAGCCGATCACGGTGGGCATCCATGGGGATGCGCGGGCCGTGGCCGCGGCGCTGCTGGCACGGCTGGCGGGACGCACGCTCGCCTGTCAGGCGAACCGCGAGGAGCGTGTGGGCGTGATCGGCGCCGAGAAGCGTGCCTGGGAAGCCGAGCTCGAGGACTGGACCCACGAGCGCGATCCCTACTCGCTCGAGGTCGCGCGCAACAGCACCTACATGCACCCGCGGCAGGTGCTGCGGCAGCTCGAGCGGGCGATGCCCGCCGATGTCATGGTCTCGACCGATATCGGCAACATCTGCTCCGTATCGAACTCCTACCTGCGCTTCGAGCGGCCGCGCTCAATGCTCGCGGCGATGAGCTTCGGCAACTGTGGCTACGCTTTTCCGGTCATCTGCGGCGCCAAGATCGCAGCCCCGCAGCGGCCGGCGATCGCCTATGTCGGCGATGGCGCCTGGGGCATCAGCTTCAACGAGCTGCTCACGTGCGCGCGCGAGCGGCTCGGGGTCACCGTGGTCGTCTTCAACAACGGGCAGTGGGGCGCAGAGAAGAAGAACCAGGTCGATTTCTACTCGAACCGCTTCCTGGCCGTGCAGCTCAAGAATCCCAGCTGGGCCGCGGTGGCGCGGGCCTTCGAGTGCGAGGGCGTCACCGTGGAGCGGCTCGCCGATGTGGGCCCGGCACTGCGGGATGCCGTCAAGGCGCAGGCCGAGGGGCGCACCACCGTGCTCGAGGTGATGGTGACCCCGGAGCTCGGCGATCCCTTCCGGCGCGATGCGCTGTCCAAGCCCGTGCGGCATCTCGCCAAATACCGCGACTACGTCTGAGGGCGCGGTGCGGCTGCGGAGCCGGGCGGCACGGCCCCGGTCGGCTCGGCGGTCGCAACGGGGCTGGCTTCGCCCGTGTCGATGACCTCGAGGAGGGCGCGCAGGGGTCCCAGGTGCCGCTCGTAGTGGCGCCAGCGGCCGACCGAGCCCCTATGGATCTTCTGCCGTACTTGCCAGCGGCTGGCGGTGAGCACGACACGCTCGGTCTCGTGAAAGCTGAGACAAGCCGGATCCCAGGGTAATCCGATGAAATCCACCATGCGCCGGCTCCACACCTCCTGATCGGACACCAAGCCTTCGTAAGGCACGGTCAGGAGCGCCGTCGGTGGCAGCACCGCTCGCCAGTGCCGCATGATGCGCAGGTACTCCCCGTAGTAGTGGGCCAAGTGCTCGAGGTCGTTCGCGTAGGGGCTCACGCTCACGAAGTTCTGGAAGTAGATCGACACGCAGGTGTCGAGCGGATGCCGCTGCAGGTGAATGATCTTCGCGTGCGGAAAGCTTGCGTGAATGAGCCCGGCGTACAGGAAGTTGGCGGGCATCTTGTTGATCACTCGCGTGGCCCTCGCCGCGGCGTAGCCCGGTAGCTCCGCGAGCCGGGCGAGGTAGTCGCGCGCGAAATCGGCGATGAGGCGCCCGACGGCTTCAGGCTCGGACGGCGCCTTCTCGAGCGCTGCGAACGCGCCGAGCCAGAAGCGCAGCTCACCGCCGCCGAGCACCTGGGGGTGCGAGGCCAGGATCTGCTCGACGAGCGAGGTGCCCGAGCGTGGCATGCCGATGACGAAGACCGGCAGGGTCGAGTCCGAGGCACTGCTTTGCAGCGCGCGGATCGTCGAGGCGTCGAAGCGAGTGATGAGCCGGTCGACCTGCGCGGTGAGCTGCGCGCCATCGTAGATCGTGCTCGCACGCTGCGTGAGCTCGTTGGCCTCCCGATAATGGGCGAAGGCGTTGTCATGCTCGGCGATATCGTCGTGGTACTTGCCCAGCGCGTACTGCAAGGCGGCGCGTTGCGTCACCGGCAGGGGCTGCTCGAGGAGGGCACGTACCCCGGCAAGCCATGCAGGGTCCTCGCGCGTCATGCGGCGGTGGGCGGCAATGCTGCAGTAGGCGGACCAGCAACGCGCGTCGAGCCGCAGCGCTCGCTCGAACAGCGCATGGGCCTCGGCGAAGCGACCGCGGTCCGCGCGCAGCTCTCCCAGCAGCACCAGCGCATCCACATCGTTCGGCGCAGCCGCGAGCGCGGCCTGGCAACTGGCCTCGGCCTCGCGCGCCCGTCCCTGCAACCGCAGGGTCGCCGCCAGGCTCACCTGTGCGAAGGGGTAGCCCGGCCGCAGCTGCAGCGCACGCCGGTGGCTCGAGGCAGCCTCCCCGAGACGGCGCAGCTCAAAGAGTGCCATCCCGAGCGCGGTGTGGCTTTCAGCACGCTGCGGGTCGAGCTCCACGGCCTGCCGATAAAGCGTCAGCGCCTCGGCGCGCTTGCCTTGCTGACGCAGCACGTCGGCGAGATTGATATGGGCTTCGATGGAGCGCGGATCGAGCGCGAGCGCGCGTTGCAGGCAGGCGATGGCGCGCTCCGGTTGGTCGAGCGCCGCCAGGCACGAGCCGAGCACGCTGTGTGCCATGAAGAGCTGCGGGTCGAGGGCGATGGCCCGCTCGCTGCAGCTTACGGCCTCCCGCGGCTGCCCGAGCTGACGCAGCGCGTTGCCGAGATTGCTCAGCACCTGTGCGTCCTCGGGGCGCGCTTCGAGTGCCAGCCGGTAGCAGGCCACGGCCTCCTGCAGGCGACCGAGCTGCAGGAGCGCGTTGCCGAGATTGTTGCGCGCCTCGCGCGAGCCCGGATCGAGCGCGAGCGCGCGCTGATAGAAGTCGACCGCCGCGTCTACCCGCCCGATCCGCTGCGCTGCCTCGGCCGCCTCGAGAAGCGAGTCCACGTCCTGTGGCCGCAGCTGCAGCGCGCGCTCGAGACTGGCGAGCGCCTCGGCGCTTTGCCCGACCGCGAGCAAAGCCGAGCCGAGGTTGGCGTGCGCTTCGGGGTCGCCGGGCAGCAACTCGGCGGTCTTGCGCAGCGCCGGCAGCGCGTTCTTCCCCTGCTGTACGAGCGCGACGCTCAGGATCTTCCATACCATGCCGGTGCCGGCATGGCTCTGCAGCAGCGCCAACGCCTGCTCTTCCGCCTCCCGCAAGCGGCCCGACTGCACCAGGCCCACGAGCGTGCCGAGCTCGTGCGGCCCGAGCGCCGCGCCGGTCATCCGCGCGGGCGCGCCTGCAGCGCGCATGCCTGCAGCAGGCTCGGCCTGCGCGCCGCCCACCCGGCCGCAGCAGTGCTTGTGGCGCTTGCCGCTACCGCAGGGGCACGGAGCGTTGCGGCCGGGCTTGCTGCTCGGGGAGTTCATCGCGGTAGGTCGTGAGCGCATCGCCGAGCGCATCCTCGAGGGGGCCCAGCCAGGGCTCGAAGTTGCGCCACTGATCGAGTCCGTCGCGATTGAGCGCCTGGCGCACCTGCTCGGAGCTCGCCGTGCGCACGCTTCGGGGGTTCTCATGAAACTGCAGGCACTGCGGCTCGAACTCGAGCCCGCAGAAATCGAGCAGCCGCCGTACGCTGCCCTCGAGATCCTGCACCACCGCTTCGTGCTGCACCCGCAGAATCCTGCCGGGCAGCACCCGATCCCAGTGGCGCATCAGCTCGAGATAGGTGCGGTAATAGCGCGCGATGTCCTCGATGCTGTAGGTGAACTCCTGGCCGTTGGCGAAGAGCTGCTTGAAATTGCTGAAGCAGCAGGCCATCGGCTCGCGCCGGGCATCGATGATGCGCGCGTTCGGCAGCATCAGGTGTATGAGGCCCAAGTGGCGGAAGTTGTTCGGCATCTTGTCGATGAAAAACGGGCGGCTGCTGCGGTAAACCCGGGTCTCTGCCAGGTACTTCTCGCCAAGTTGAGTAAAGTCCTCGCTCGAGAGCTGCGCGAGGATACGCGGGTAGCGCCACTCCTCGGGATTGCGGCCGCGCAGCTGGCTTACGATCTGCTGCACGTTCGGCAGCTCCTCCGTGCCCTCGACCTGCGAATGGGAGGCCAGGATCTGCTCGAGGAGCGTCGAGCCGGCCCGCGGCAGGCCGACGATGAAGATGGGGTCTGGATCGGGGGCCCCGGCACCGCGGTGTCTGGCAAAGAGCTCGGGCGTGCACACGGCAATCTGCTCGGCGGTGTTGCGCTCGATGATCTGCGGACGATAGGTGCACTCGGGGCGTTTCAGGGCGTTGCCACGCTCGTAGTACTGAAACGATTCGCGAAACTCGCGCTGATCCTCGAGCGCCTTGGCAAGCGCAAAGCACAGGTGGTAGCGATCGAGCGTGCTGGTGGAGGGCGCATCGAGCGCCGCGCGCATGCGCGCCAGCTCCTCCTGCGTGAAGCGGTAGGTCTTGAGATTGGCGAGGCTCCAGTAGGCATCGCCGAAGTCCGCGCGGCACTGCGCGGCGCGGTGATACTCCTCGATACCCTCACGCGTGCGACCGAGCGTCTTGAGCGCGTGCGCGATCGACAGATGCACGGCAGCATCCTCCGCACCGCCGCTGAGCAGGCCGCGGTAGAGCTCGATTGCCCGCTGGTGCTCACCGAGTCCGACGCAGCAGGCCGCCTCGAGGATCCTGTAGGCCGGATTGTCGGGATCGCTGCCCTGCAGCTCGCGGAGCTGCTCCCGGGCCTGCCGGTACCTGCGCAGTTCCACCAGCGTCTGAGCGTACTCGTGCCTTGCGGCTCGATACCCGGGCGCCCGCTCGAGCACCGCCTTGAGCAGCAGCTCCGGATCGTCATAGATTCTGCGGGCGATGCCGATCCGGGCGAGCAGCCGCATGCCCTCGATGTGGTCGCCGTGCTTGATGAGCCAGGAGCGCACGAGCGCCTCCGCGGCATCCCAATCGCCATCCTCGAAGAGCGAGCTGGCCGTCACGATCTCAGCGGGCACCTGGCGCAGCGCCGCGAGCTGGCTCGCGGCGCTGGCAGCCTGCTCGGTATCGCCTGCCATGCGATAGAGCCCCTCGAGCATGCTCCAGCTGCCAGGCAGGGCGGGATTGAGATCGACGGCCCGCCGGAAGGCCTCGATCGCTTGGGCTGCTTGCCGGCGCTCCACGAAGCAGCGGCCGCGCTCCTCGTACAGGCGGCTGAAGCGGGGATGATGCCGCTCGAGGAGCGCCAGTGTCTCGAGGGCGTCCGCCACCCGGCCGAGATGCCGCTGCGCCATCGACTTGAACAGCAGTGCCTGGCGCTGCTCGGGAGCGCGGCTGAGCAGGGTGTGCGCTGCCGCCAGCGCCTCGGCGTACTGCCGCTGCTGCAGTTGCGCGCGTATACGCGCCAACTCGCTCGCGTGTGGCGGCGTCGCCGCTCGGCTGTCGCTTGACTCCATGCGCTCTCGAGAAAACAAAAGGGGCGGACCCTTCAGGTCCACCCCTTCAAGTGTACTGCATCCCTGCCGGGTCCGACGGCGGGCGGCGGCGCGCCGCACCGCCGCCGGCTGCATCGCGCG
>DATJSR010000076.1:0-5610 GCA_035504015.1 Steroidobacteraceae bacterium | reverse complement strand
AGATTCCGAAGCATTACTCACCCGTTCGCCGCTCGTCGCCAGGATTGCTCCCGCGTTACCGCTCGACTTGCATGTGTTAGGCACGCCGCCAGCGTTCAATCTGAGCCAGGATCAAACTCTTCACTTAAAGATTTTGAGCTTTAAGCAATGAGTGGATCCAAAAGGCCCAACTACTGCTGGACATTTTGGTCACTCGGTCAATGTCCTCTTCGGGCAATCGACGCGAGTCCCCACACAAATTACCTGCCGAATTCTTAAAGAGCACCCCGGGCCGCTGGGGCCGGGGAAGATTGCGCGTTGCGCGCACGTTTCGTCGAAGGGGGCGGAAGTATAGCCCCAGGGGCTGCCCCGTCAACCTTCGCAAAAACACGCACGCCGCACGCCCTTTCCTGCAGCGCTTTCGCATCGCGGCGGCACTGCAAGGGGCGCGCAGTATAGCCGCCGGGGGCGGCTTGTCAACGCATTGTCATCTGGGATCGCAGCGTGCCTTTCGGGCTCGCCCGCTGCACGATGGGGTATCGGTAACCGGGGCCTTTTCGACCGCAGCCTCGGCGCCACCACAGTTGGGTTTGGCCACCCCTCGGGGCGAAAGTTCCGCATCGCAGCATGTCCTTGAGCCGTTCCGCGAGGACGCCTGCGGAGGCCCAGAACGGGAAAGCCCAAGCTACCGCTGCTGCAGCGCCTGGGAAGGGCGCTCGGCCCCTTAGGCGGTGGGTGCAGGAGCCAGCCCGAGCTTGACGCGGGCGAAGCGCCGCGAGCCCACCTGCAGTACATGGTCCGCACCCGGCAGCAGCATCAGGTTACGGTCCGTGACCCTGGCGCCGTCGATGCGGACGGCCCCCTCGTCGATCTTGCGGTTCGCCTCGGAAGTGCTGGCAGCGAGCCCGGCCGATTTGAGCACATTGGCGAGGCGCAACCCCGCCGCATCGACCTGCAGATGCGTCACCGGCAGATCGGTCGGCACCGCCTTGTCGCTGACGCGCGCGAGGAAATCGCGCTGTGCGCGCTCGGCCTCCGGCGGCCCGTGAAAGCGCGCGACGATCTCGTGCGCGAGCTCGAGCTTCACGTCGCGCGGATTGCGCCCCTCCTGCGTGGCCCGGCGCAAAGCGGCGATATCGCCGAGCGGGCGAAAGGAAAGCAGCTCGAAGTAGCGCCACATCAGCTCGTCGGAGATCGACAGGAGCTTGCCGAACATCGAGTCGGCTCGCTCGGTGATGCCGATGTAGTTGCCCTGCGACTTCGACATCTTGTTGATGCCGTCCGTGCCCTCGAGCAGCGGCATCGTGAGCACGATCTGCGGCTCCTGGCCGTACGCCTCCTGCAGCGTGCGTCCCACCAGCAGATTGAACTTCTGATCCGTGCCGCCGAGTTCTACATCGGCCTGCAACGCGACCGAGTCGTAGCCCTGAGCGAGCGGATACAGGAACTCGTGCAGGAAAATCGGCTGACCGGAGCGGTAGCGCTTGCTGAAATCCTCGCGCTCGAGAATGCGCGCAACCGTGTAGTGGCCGGTGATCCTCACCAGATCGGCGGCAGACATCTTGCCGAACCAGCGCGAATTGAAATCGACGCGCGTGCGCTCGGCGTCGAGGATCCTGAAGACCTGTTGCTGGTAAGTGCGCGCATTCGCCTGCACCTCCTCGGGCGTGAGCGGCGGTCGCGCCGTGTTGCGCCCCGAGGGATCACCGATCATGCCGGTGAAATCCCCGATGAGGAAGATCACTTCGTGCCCGAGCTGCTGGAACTGACGCATCTTGTTGAGCAGCACCGTATGTCCGAGGTGCAGGTCGGGTGCCGTCGGATCGAACCCGGCCTTCACTCGCAGCGGACGCCCGCGCGCCAGCTTGCGCAGCAGCTCCGGCTCGGTGAGCACGTCCTGCGCACCGCGCTTGAGCTCTGCGATCTGCTCGCTCTGCGACATGGTCTCGACCTGCTCGCTCACGCCCTCGCACCTCGACGCCGCGCACACGCGGTGGGCAGCCACTTCAGTTGGCCATCGCGCTCTTCCGCGACCCCGGTGAATGAAGGCGCACGGATGTGCCCGCCGCCGCAGGCGGCGAGCGACGAGCGAAAGTCACGCCTCCTGCTCGCCGCCGCGAGGCTCGCAGCAGGATGCCCGAGCCGGGCTTCATACTAACGCACCCGCGCCGCCTGCGCGCCCGGTCACGTTTTGGTGCATTGACCGGCGCACGCTCGCTCGCGTAGCGTGCCGCTGTGCCAACGCCGACTCCCACCGAACCGCGACCGCTCGCGCGCGCGCTCCTTCCCTGGATTTTGCTGCTGCTCGGCTTGGCGGCGCTCGCTGCGCTGGGTGTCCATGAGCTGCGCCGCGCAGCGGCTCCGTTGCAACGATCCGCGCGCTCACTGCAAGCGCGCCCGCCTGCGGCGGCGGCACCCGTAGCCTCCAGCGCGTCGCCCACGAACGCTGCGCCGCGCACTCCCGGATCGGGTGCAGCAGGGGCGGGAGCAGCCGCTGCGGGGTCCACACCGGGGGCGGGTCCGGCGGCGGCGCAGGCGCCTGCGAGCGGCCCCTCGAGCCTCAAGATCACCGTAGCCCGCAACGACACCCTCGATCGCATCTTCCGGCGCCTGCAGCTCTCCCTTGCCGATCTCGCTTCGCTGCGCAATCTGCCGGGGCTGCGCCGCCAGCTCGATAAGCTGCGCCCCGGCGAGGCGCTCACCATCACTCACCGCCAGGGTGAGCTTCTCGGGCTCGAGCGCCGGCTGAGTCTCGAGGAGACGCTGAAGGTACAAAGGGATGCGGGCGGCTTGCACGCCACCGTGGTGCGCAATCCGCTCGAGATGCGCGAACGCACGGTGTCGGCCACCATCGACAGCTCGCTGTTCGAGGCGACGACGCAGGCGGGCGCTCACGATCAGACCGCGATGGCGCTCGCGGACATCTTTGCCTGGGACATCGACTTCGTCCTCGACATCCAGCCCGGCGACTCGTTCACCGTGACCTACGAGGAAATCTACGAGAACGGCAAGTACCTGCAGGACGGCCCGGTGCTCGCCGCGCGCTTCATCAATCAGGGCCGCGAGTACCTGGCGGTGCGCTACACGCCGCCCGATGGGCACCCGGGCTACTACACCCCCGACGGCCGCAGCCTGCGCAAGGCCTTTCTGCGCGCGCCGCTCGAGTTCACGCGCGTCAGCTCGCCGTTCAATCTGCACCGCAAGCATCCCATCCTCAACACCATCCGCGCGCACAAGGGCATCGACTACGCCGCGCCGATCGGCACGCCCGTGAAAGCCGCCGGCGATGGCCGGGTGATCTTCGCCGGGCAGATGGGCGGCTACGGCAATGTGGTGCAGATCGATCACGCGCACGGCATCGTCACCGTGTATGGGCACCTGTCGCGCTTCGCGCATGGCCTGCGCGTCGGCGAGCACGTGCAGCAGGGAGCCATCATCGCCTACGTCGGCATGACCGGCCTTGCCACCGGCCCGCATCTGCACTACGAGTATCGCGTCAACGGCGTGCACAAGAACCCGCAGACGGTGGGTCTGCCGGATGCCATGCCCATCGAGGCGAGCCTGCGCCCCGACTTTCAGGCGAAGACCGAGCCCCTTCTCGCCTCGCTGTACCCCCCCTCGGGTGCGACGCTGGTCGCACGCTAGCGGCAGGCAGGTCCGGCATAATGGACCGCGACTCGAGCTCGAGAAGGCCCAGCTAGTGGATGCACCCGACCTCAAGGCGCCCCAGTTCTACATCAACCGGGAGCTGTCCTTCCTGGAGTTCAACCAGCGCGTGCTGGCGCTCGCGCTGGAAGAGAGCGTGCCGCTGCTCGAGCGGCTCAAGTTCCTGTGCATCTCCTCGAGCAATCTCGATGAGTTCTTCGAGATCCGGGTCGCGGGACTGAAGCACCTGCACGAGCTCGGCTCGGCACAGCTCGCCCCCGATGCGCTCACGATTCCCGAACAGCTCGCCGCCATACACGAGCGCTCGCTGCGTTTGGTCAGCGAGCAGTACCGCTGTCTCAACGAGGTGCTGCTGCCCGCGCTGCGCAGCGCCGGTATCGGGCTGGTCGCGCGCGCGGACTGGACTGCCGAGACACATCGCTGGCTCGAGCAGTACTTCGAGCTCGAGGTGGAGCCGGTACTCTCACCGCTCGGACTCGATCCGGCACGACCCTTTCCGCGCATCCAGAACAAGAGCCTCAACTTCATCGTGCGGCTCACGGGCAAGGACGCCTTCGGCCGCGACAGCGAGCTCGCGATCGTGCAGGCGCCGCGCTCGCTGCCGCGCGTGGTGCCGGTTGCGCAGAACGGCGGCCAGCAGCGCTCATTCGTGCTGCTGACCGCGATCGTGCAGAGCTTCGTGCACAAGCTGTTCCCGGGCATCGAGGTGCTCGGCTGCTACCAGTTCCGGGTCACGCGCAACAGCGACCTGTTCGTCGACGAGGAGGAGATCGATGATCTGCGGCGCGCGCTCGAGGGCGAGCTCGCGCACCGCCGCTACGGCGAGGCGGTGCGCCTCGAGACCTCGCGCGACTGCCCGCAGGACGTCATCGCCTTTCTGTTGCGCCAATTCTCGCTGAGCGACGCGGACCTGTTCCGCATGCCGGGACCGGTCAACCTCAATCGCCTGATCGCGATCTACGATCTCGTGCAGCGCCCCGATCTCAAATACCCGCTGTTCACTCCGGGCATGCCGAAGCGCATCACCGCGAGCCCGGACCTGTTCGCCGCCATCCGCCAGAACGATCTGCTGCTACACCACCCTTACCAGAGCTTCGGGCCCGTCATGGATTTCGTGCGTCAGGCGGCCGCCGATCCGCAAGTGCTCGCGATCAAGCAGACCCTGTATCGCACCGGAGCCGACTCGCCGGTCGTCGATGCACTGGTCGCCGCCGCACAGGCGGGCAAGGACGTGACGGTGATCGTCGAGCTGCGCGCGCGCTTCGACGAGGAGGCCAACATCGAGCTCTCGAACCGCCTGCAGGAGGCGGGCGCGCACTTGATGTATGGCGTGGTGGGATTCAAGACGCACGCCAAGCTCGTCTTGATCGTGCGGCGCGAGACCGAGGGCATTCGCCGCTATTGCCATCTCGGCACGGGCAACTACCACCCGCGCACGGCGCGCACCTATACGGATTACGCCCTCTTCACCTGCGACAAGGAGATCGGACAGGACGTCCACGAGCTGTTCCTGCAGCTCACGAGCCTCACCAAGACCCCGCATCTGCAGCGCCTGCTGCAGTCACCCTTCGGGCTGCACCAGGCGGTGATCCACAAGCTCGACCGCGAAGCCGCGCATGCGCGGGCGGGCAAGCCGGCTCGTGTCATCGCCAAGATGAACGCGCTCGTCGATCCGCAGGCCATCGAGGCGCTCTACCGCGCCTCGCGCGCCGGCGTGAAGATCGATCTCATCGTGCGCGGCATCTGCGCGCTGCGCCCCGGCCTGCCGGGTGTTTCCGAGAACATCACGGTACGCTCGATCCTCGGGCGCTTTCTCGAGCACTCGCGCGTGTTCTACTTCGAGAACGGCGGGGACTCGGAGCTCTACTGCGCGAGCGCCGACTGGATGGAGCGCAATTTTTTCCGGCGTGTCGAGGTGGCATTCCCGATCAAGCGCCGCGCCCATCGCGAGCGCATCCTGCGCGA